>JARHZW010000077.1 GCA_029264685.1 Candidatus Limivicinus sp. | reverse complement strand
AATTTTAAGTCCAAGCTCAGGTATTGCCGTTTCGCTGTCAGGCAAAAGCACTCTTTCCTGAATTTCGTTCCGGCGTTCGTCCTTAAAATAAATTCTGCCTTTTTCCCGTTTTATTCTTTGTCCCGGTACGTCAGCATAGCCCAGACCCTCTCCACGGCACAGTTTCAGCAGGTCATCAACGTGCCTGTATGAAAGCTTTTTTTCCGACAGGCTTCTTATCACTCTCGCTGAAATAGGGCGGGGCAAATTCAAAAGCTTTTCGGCGCTGAGGCTTTCCCCGTCGTAATTCTTTCTTATAAAATTTTCTGCCTGCTGAGAGAGATATGCCTCGTCCTCACGCAGCAGCTCCGCAGTTCTGCCGGCGGCTGCGGAAAGGCCGGGGTTTATTTCTCTCAGTACCGGCATAACCTTGTGCCTTATAATATTGCGGCTGTAGTCGTCGGAAGCATTACTGCTGTCCTCCACATGAGGAACATGGTTTTCACTGAGGTAATTCTCTATCTCCGCTCTGGTACATCCCAGAAGGGGACGGATGATATTCCCACGCACCGGAGGAATTCCGCATAGTCCCGCACTTCCTGTGCCACGGGCAAGATTAAACAGCATAGTCTCCACATTGTCATCGGCATTGTGGGCGGTCGCTATTTTGTCACAGCCTGTTTTTTCCGCCGCCCGTGTCAGAAAATCATAGCGGAGCTCTCTGGCTGCTTCCTCAAGTCCCATTGAGTGAGCTTTGGCATAAGACTCCGCTTTTCCCTGTTCCAGCACAAGCTCAACATTGTTTTCTTTGCACCAGTCAGCAACGAAATTTGCATCACGCAGGGATTCCTCTCCCCTTATGCCGTGTTCAAAATGTGCAGCACAGACGGAAATGCCAAGTTCATCCCTAAGGGAGAGCATGAGCTTTAAAAGGCACATGGAATCTGCGCCTCCGGAAACGGCGCACAGCAGCCTTGTGCCTTTTGGCAGCATGTTATATTTTTCTATTATGTCAATATTCATCTTCATGCCGTTTCTCGCAGGAGCTGAAGCTTGTGAATTCAGGCAGCCATGCCAGTTCAACCGTGCCGGTAGCGCCCTTACGGTTTTTAAGGACTATAGCCTCGGCAAGGTTCGGGTTTTCGCACTCCTTATTATAGTAACCATCACGGTAAAGACCTATAACCACGTCTGCGTCCTGCTCTATTGCACCGGACTCACGCAGGTCAGACAGAACAGGCCGTTTGTCCGTTCTGGACTCGTTGGCACGGGAAAGCTGAGAGAGGCATATAACCGGCACATTCAGTTCCTTTGCCATAATTTTAAGCATACGGCTTATATCACTTACCGCCTGAGTACGGCTTTCATTTGACCAGCTGTGGCCGCTGCCGGCAGACTGCATCAGCTGCAGGTAGTCAATAACCACGAGGTCAAGCCCCTGAACCCTGCGGCACTGAGCATTCATGTCGGAAACCGAAAGGCTGGGGTTATCGTCTATTTTTATATTTGTTGCGCTGAGGGTCTGGGCAGCGTTTGAAATATCCACCCACTGCTGTTCTGACAGCTGACCTGTGAGAAGGTTTTGAGAGGGGATAAGCGCCGCTCTTGACAGAAGTCTTGTGACCAGCTGCTCTCTTGACATTTCCAGTGAGAACATCGCCACCGTCTTGTGAAGATTCATGGCGGCATACAATGCCATATTAAGCGCAATACTGGTTTTACCCATACCGGGTCGTGCCGCCACGAGTATAAGCTCTGACTTGTTAAGACCCAGAATCATCCTGTCAAGGTCCGGCAGACCGGTGGAAATACCGGGGATTTTTTCTCCCGAGTCGGCAGCTGCCGACAAGTCATCGAAAACATTCTGCACAACGGCCGAAATAGGCATAAGTCCGCCGTTGTCTCTGCCCTGACGGAGGGAGAAGATTTTCCTCTCTGCCGCCTCCAGCATGACCTCGGCCTCGCCCGTGCCGTTATACACCATTTCGTTGATTTCATCGGCAGTCTGACCAAGACGGCGCAGCAGCGCCTTGTCCTTTACAATTGCGGCGTATTCCTTAACGCCTGCGGCGGTAGGAGTTACCTGTAATATTTCAGCTATATACTTTTCGCAGTCCTCGCTGTATACACCTCTGACCTTCATCTGGTCAATAACGGTAACGGTGTCTATTCTCTGACCATAGGAAAACATGGTATACATTGTGTCGAATATATCCCTGTTTTGCTTTAGATAAAACTCGTCTGCCCTCAGCATTTCCAACACATCGGGTATACAGTTAGGGTCAAAGAACATTGCGCCTATGACCGCCTGCTCTGCAAGCGCAGAGTAGGGTATTTTTTTGCCTAAAAGCTCGTCCATTTTACAGGCCGTCCTTTCCTGCTGATTTCTTACTTATCCTCTACTACCAGCACGTTAACGCTGCCGCTGATTTCGTAGCCCAGCTTTGCCTTTACGGTAAAGCTGCCGAAGGTCTTTATAGGGTCGGCCTGAACGATTTTATTTTTCTCCACTTCGATCTCAAACTGCTCTTTCAGTGCCTTGCTTATCTCCTGAGATGTGACGGCGCCGAAAAGCTTTCCGCCTGCACCGGCTTTAGCCTTTATGACTACCTGAATTTCTCCCAGTCTCTTGGAAATTTCCAGTGCCTGAGCTTTCTCCTTTGCAATCTGGGCAGCCTTTGCCTTTTCCTTGAGGCGGAGGGCATTGAGATTATCTGCAGTTGCTTCGGTAACAAGATTTCTGGGCAGAAGGAAGTTTCTGGCGTATCCGTCGGATACCTCTTTCATTTCTCCCTTTTTTCCCTGTCCCTTAACATCAACATTAAAAATTACTTTCATTTGAATATATCTCCTTTCAAGTCTTTAACCTAAGTATTCTTCTATTGCGGCATAAACTTTTTCTGCCGCTTCGCTGTACTCCATATTGTCAAACTGTGCCGCAGCAGCACTTCTGTTTCCGCCGCCGCCCAGTTTTTCCATCAGAATCTGAACATTTATTTCGCCTATGGATCTGGCAGAGGCAAACGCCCCTCCCCTTCCGTTTGGAGCAACCACAACGGATGCGGTAACGCCGGAAATATTAAGCAGCTCGTCGGCTGCCTGAGCGGCAACCACTCTGTCCTGAGGCTCCTTTGGAATTGCAACCGCAATTCCCTTATATAGCTTTGCACACTGAAGTATTTTGTACTTGGATATGGTGTCTTCCATTCCCGTCTGGAAAAGTTTTTTTACCTCCGATGTGTCCGCTCCTATGCGGCGCAGGTATGCGGCAGCGTCAAAGGTTCTGTCTCCTGTACGAATGGAAAAGCTCTTTGTATCCAGAACTATTCCGGAAAGCATAGCTTCTGCCTCGATTTTCAAAACATCGGATTCATCGGCGATTTCCTGTAGGATTTCCGTAATAAGCTCGCAGGCAGAGGAAGCATAAGGCTCTATAAAGCCCAGCGCCGCATTCTGAATATATGTGGCTGCAACTCTGTGGTGGTCAATAACTGCAACTCTGTTGCAGGCACTGAGCAGGTCGGGATATTCTACCTGCTCGGGTCTGTTTGTGTCAACAACCACCAGAAGAGTGTGGCCGTCCGCTTTGAGCAAAGCCTCCTGAGGGCTTATGAATATATCTCTGTATTCTTCCGTTGCCTTTACTCTGTCTATCAGCAATCCGGCAGCGTTTTTCTCCAAATCTATAACGATATTCGCCTTTACCCCGCACTTTCGACTCAGGCAGCACACACCCACGGCAGCACCCACCGCATCAAGATCGGCAAAACGGTGGCCCATAACCAGCACCTGAGAGGAGTCACGGAGAAGCTCTGCCAGGGTGTTGGCCATAACACGGGAGCGAACCTTTGTTCTCTTTTCCACCTCATAGCCACGACCGCCGAAGAACTCGAAGCTCAGTTTGTTTTTAATTACCACCTGATCTCCGCCTCTTGAAAGGGCAAGTTCTATGCCCATATCGGCAAACTGTATTCCCTCCGGAAGATTTTCTCCGTCCTCACCCAGACCTATGCTTATACTGGCGTTTATTCCGGCAGGGCTTTCAATCTGATGCATTTCCTCTACGATGGGGAATTTCTGTAGTTTCATTTCACGGATATAGCGTTTTTCAAAGAAAACTATATACCTGTCCCTGTCATAACGGCGGAGTATACCTCCGTTATCCAGACACCACTGCTGAAGCTTGTCATCAATAAGCTCTCTTAAATCATTTTTGACTCTTTCGGTCTGGTTTTTGAACAGCTCCTCCATGTTATCCACAACCACTATGCCGGGTACAGGACGGGAGTTTTCGTATTCAAGCCTAATATTGTCGTAATCGGTAACATCTACGAAGTAGCCTATACCCATGAAAGCCGAGGTATCGTCCTCCTTGTCGGAGCGTATGATTTTACCGTGGAGCTGATATTTTTTCCCGCCTATATCCAGAATACCGGGATAGATTTTTTTCCCCTCCATAAGCCACTTTCCGCTGAAATCGGAAACTATATCTGCTATGGAGGCATCCAGTCTTGAAACTACATCCGAAGCGCACATTTCAAAGAAAATATCGTTGCCCCATATGATCCTGTAATCATCCATTCTGAAAACGGCAATAGGCAGCGGAAAGTTCATAAGGGTGTTGTTTTTTGCGTTTTCCGTGTCATACTTGACGGTTTCGATAAAGGCTGCCAGTTCTTTAGACTTATTGTGCTTTAAAACAAGCACATATACGGCAAAGATTACGACCGCCGCTCCCTCGGCAGCAGCAAGATAATACATCTTGAAGAACAGGGCAGCCGCTGCAAAGAGCACAAGGAAGAACAGGTAAACTCCTGCGCCCGGTTCAACAAGTTTTTGAATTTTTTTATTACCTTTCATCGCTGTTCCTCCTTTTTATTACAAAATATATAGCATAAAGCGAGTATATTTAATCAATATTGTATTTTAGCATATTTACACATTCATTACAAGAATAATAATTACGGTCATATTGAGAATACTTATTAGTACATCAAATATAGGAGGAAAGGCTTTGAAAGCTGTTATCATGGCAGGCGGTGAGGGCAGAAGGCTCAGAGCCGTCTCGGGAGACAGACCCAAACCGATGGTGGAGCTGCTGGGCAGGCCCATGATGGAGCACATAGTAAATCTGCTGCGTGCTCAGGGCTTCACGGATATATGTGCTGCCGTAAAATATCGTGCGGAGGATATAATGGATTATTTCGGAAACGGCGAAAAATTCGGCGTCAGTCTCTCATACCGAGTGGAAAAAGAGGCCTTAGGCACAGCAGGCGGAGTTAAAAACTGTAAGGATTTCTACGGCAATGAGGACTTTCTGGTAATAAGCGGAGATGCTGCCTGTGACTTTGACCTGAGAGAGCTGATGGATAAGCACAGGCAGGAAAAGGCAGCTATAAGCATAGCTTTGCACAAGGATCCCGAACCATTGAGCTACGGTCTTGCAGTTACCGACGAGGGCAGCATAGTTCACGCCTTTATAGAAAAGCCAAAATGGCAGAGGGTTGTAAGCGACCTTGTAAACACAGGCATATATGTGGTTTCTCCCTCAGTTATGGAGCTTGTGCCGGACAATCAGCCCTATGACTTCGGCAAGGAGCTTTTCCCTTTGCTTTTAGAGCGTGGCGAAAAAGTTCTGGGCATACCTCTTGAGGGCTACTGGTGTGATGTGGGTACCCCTCTTTCCTATTATAAGTGCTGTGTTGATGCCCTTCAGGGACGCTTGAAGATAAATTCCGGCGAAAAATTCACTATTTCAAATGCTGATGAACCTGATGAGCCGTACGAAAAATCTTCCGTATGCCTTGAATGTCCCTGCAAAAGCCGTGCAGAGCTTATGGGCGCTCTTTCGGAAGCGCTTTTGAGCATGGGTGCCGATTATTCAGACGGAATACGGCTGGTGCGTCCCAGATTTAATATGCATATTTCACCTCTCAGCAACAGCTCCGCTTTAAGAATAGCCGTTTCGTCGGAAGATACAGAATATGCAAAATCGCTGGCAATCTCAGCAAAGGAGCTGGCAGAGGCCTTTAATTTATAATTGCAATCATCCCGTGGGGTATAGTATAATGTCTGTACCTTACGGGAATTTTTTATGGAGTATGGAGGTAGAGCAGTGAACATAGAAAAGGCCATGAAAAACCTGAAGCTACGGGGATTTGAGGTGAAGCTTTTCAGCACCGGTGCTGAAGCAAGCGAGTATATTTGCTCACAGGTAAAAAATACCGATGTTGGCATAGGCGGCTGTAAAACCGCTGAGGAGCTGGGGCTTTTTGAAAAGCTGTCGGAAAACAATTCTGTCTACTGGCACTGGAAAACACCCGGTCCCGAAACTATCGCAAAAGCCAATTCCGCACCTGTATATATTACAGGGGCCAATGCCATAAGCGAGGACGGAGAAATTTTAAACATTGACGGCAAGGGAAATCGGCTTGCAGGGCAGGTATACGGAGACAAAAAGGTCTATATAATTGCAGGCACAAACAAGCTCCGCCCCGATTTTCATTCCGCTCTCAGCAGAGCAAGGAATATTGCCGCAGTCAAAAACTGCAAACGCTTTGACAATAACAACCCATGCAAAATTGACGACAGCTGCCATGACTGCCGCATGAAGTCCAGAATATGCAACGCTCTTCTGGTGCTGTGGGGGCCTATGATGGGCATGGACACGGAAGTAATTTTAATTGATGAGGAGCTTGGATTTTAACTATGGTAACAAGAGAAAAAGACAGAATTTTTGAAGAAGTGACTATTCAGAACGGCCCTGCTCCCGTGCATGTGCGCCGTATTCTGCAAAGCCCTGAGGAAATGCTGAATAAAGGCAAAATATTCAACCATACTTATATTGAAAAAGGTGCCGGAATAGGCTGGCATATTCATAAGGGCACCTGCGAATGCTACTACATTTTAAAGGGCGAGGGACTTTATAATGACAACGGCACCGAGATGATCGTCCGTGCCGGTGATGTCACTTTCACAAATGACGGTGAGGGACACAGCCTTATAAACCGCAACGACGAAACCCTGGAAGTTATTGCACTGGTGTTAAACACCTGATACTTCTTTATATTTGCACAAAAAATCAGCAGTCAAAATGACTGCTGATTTTTATTATAGGCTTATATGGTTTTAAATTTAAGTGTAACTTTAAACAGGTCTCCGTCAACGCTCAGTTCCATTTCTCCGTTTTGAAGATTGGTAAGACTCTGTGCAATAGACAGGCCCAGACCTGAGCCTTCGGTGTTTCTGGAGCTGTCGCCTCTTACGAAGCGCTCCAGAAGTTCCTCACTTTTAACATTGAGGCGCTTATCCGAAATATTGCGGAAGCTTACAAGGGCATTGCCGTCCCTTTTCTCAAGATCAATATATACTCTGGTTCCCTGCATGGCGTATTTGCTGATATTGTTCATCAGGTTATCAAATATCCGCCACATATGCTTGCCGTCAGCCATTATTTCTGTTTTTTCCTCAGGCTGAGTAACTATAAGGTCAAGACCTTTTTCATCCATTTTTTCCTGATACTCACCTGCCGTCTGCTGAAGCAGGACTCCAAGCTCCATTTTTTGCAGATTTACAGGCAGACTGCCTGAAGAAGCCTTAGAAGCCTCTACAAGGTCGTCAATAAGCTTTTTCAGTCTGGCGGACTGACGGGAAAGGACCTCCAGATATTCTTTCATCTTTTCGTTTTCCGGTTTCTCCTTTTCCAGCAGGTCAACATAGTTAACAATGGATGTAAGAGGAGTTTTTATATCGTGGGAAACGTTTGTAATAAGCTCGGTTCTGAACCGCTCGCTCTTCATTTTCTCCGCAACGGCATTATTGATGCCGGCAGAAATATTATTAAGATTTTCCGCCTGTTCCTTTAAAGGGCCGTAGAGATGCTTTGTGTCAATGCAGCAGCTCTCCCCTTCCTCCGCCACCTTCTTCATGCCCTGGTTTATTTTCTTGAAGCAGGTCAGTAGGTATAAAATTCCGCCTAAAGCCAGAATTCTTGATATAAACAGCCAAACCATCTGATTGTCAAGCTCATATCCGTTAAAAGCCAGCATAAGAACATCAATGAGCATCAAAGCCGCAACTACCGCCATAGGTCTTATGGAGGCAGGAAGATACAGGAAGAACGCTTTTATATATTTGGCGCAGAAGCCAAAAAACTTTTTGATCCACTTCCATATCCACATGCAGAACTTATACAGAAGGCAGCTTTTCCAGACGCCGCATATAAATCCGCCTTTTTTTATTCTGGCTGCAAAGCACATACAATATAACGTTACCGCAAACACGGCTGCCGCAGCAGCTGCGCATGCGCCTATCATGCTTACTGCCATATTAAAATGGGGCAGTACCGCATCTCCGAATAAAATGCAGGCAAAACCGGCCGCTCCCACAATAAGGGTCAAAGCGTCAAAGGGGAGTTTTGCAATGAAGTTCAGGTAAATTTCCTCTTCTCCCTTTTTATGTCCTGCCGAGGCCATAAGGAAGCAAAACAGAATTACAACTATTACAACAGAAACTCCGCAGATAACCATTGCGGCGTAGCGTAAATTGTATAAAACTTTTGCAAGCTGTGTATTTTCATATATATTGTCTTTCACGGTAAGCGGCAGTACAAAGCCGTCCACTCTGAAACTGCGTACAGCCTTCAGATCTTTATTTTGTTTTGAGTTTTTGATAATGGAGTCATGTGAAAACTTGTCGAAAAGACCCTCGTTCTCGTAACCGCCGTCCTTATATTCAAAATTAACATAGTACAGACTGGTTTGGGCTATGGTCTCCTGTCCTTTTTTCAGGCTTTCGTATACAAGCTTCTCTTTACCGTCCGGCAAAAGCTCATAAACATTATAGCGCAGGTTGCTTTTCTGCATTGACTCGTCGTATTCGTACCACTTTTCATCATAGCCGTTGTATAGATTGTGCAGGTTTCTTTCGGCTGTCCTTAACATCTCTTCGTTGTAGTAGTCGTCATAGTTTTTTTCGTATCCCCCGTCAAAATAAACTTCAGATACTACTGCTCCGCACATTATTACGGCAACGCCTATTACACACAGCAGTATCATGGCAATTATTTTTGCCGTCAGGCTGCTTTTAAGCTTTTCCATCTCATTTTCCCCTTTCAATTTTATATCCCTGTCCCCAAACAGCTTTGATATATCTGGGCTCTGCCGGGTTTATCTCCAGTTTCTCTCTGAGGTGGCGAATGTGTACTGCAACGGTGCTGTCTGAGCCGAAGGGCTCGTCCTTCCAGACCTCCCGATATATTTCGGAGGGTGAAAAAACATCCCCCGGATGAGCCATAAGGAATTTCAGAATGTCGTACTCTCTGGGTGTCAAATTAACCTTTTCACCGTCCAGAGTTACCTCTTTGGATTTGTCGTCAAGAGAAATTCCCCCTATATTTACGCTGCTGCTCCGGATGTTTCCGCCGCCTAAAAGCATATAGCGCCTTAGCTGAGAACGAACTCTGGCCTGAAGCTCCACAGGATTAAAGGGCTTTGTCACATAGTCGTCAGCCCCTACATTAAGGCCCAGTATTTTGTCCGTATCCTCTCCTTTTGCAGTAAGGAGGATAACAGGCACATTGCTCTCTTCCCTGATTTTCACCATTGCGCTTATTCCGTCCATTTCAGGCATCATAATGTCCATTAAAACCAGATGGACCTCGTTGCTTTTCATCAGCTCTATAGCCTCTTTGCCGTTATAAGCGCACAAGGTTTCGTAGCCGTCGCTTTCCAGGTAGATTTTAAGGGCGGAAACTATATCCTTTTCATCGTCGCAAATTAAGATTTTGTACACTCTCTTCACCTCAGCTGTATTGTAACTCAACATCGATTTAAAAATAAATAGGGAAAGTCTTTAAGATTTTATTAAGAATACTTAGTTAAAAACCGAAGCCGAAAAAAGCACGGCCTCGGTTTTATAAGCTTATTCATCAAGTTTAAGAACGGCAAGGAA
>JARHZW010000067.1 GCA_029264685.1 Candidatus Limivicinus sp. | reverse complement strand
AGTTCTGCGAGAAAAACGGATACAAATTTTATCCTACCCTTATTTGCTTGGTAACACAAGTGGTCAACAGCCTTGAAAATTTCAAAATGTTTAGAGATAAAGACGGTAATTTATGCGTTTGGGATTATCTAAATCCCAATTATACTTTTTTTCACAAGGATGATCTCACATTTTCCGATTGCTGGTCAGAATATTCAGCTGAATTTAACATTTTTTACAATAATATCATTGAAGATATGAAGCGGTTTAAGGATGTTAAGGGCATAAAAACGCGTCCTGATCAACCATCCAACTTCTACTGTATATCCTGCGAACCATGGACTGATTTCACCGCCTATTCAGCCCGAACCACAAACGGCGAACCGCAATTTTTCCCAATTATTACAATTGGAAAATACATTTCTGAAAACGGTAAAACTACTATGGCAGTTAATCTGCTTATTGCCCACGCAGTTTCAGACGGATATCATGCAGCTCAGTTTTTCAATCGGCTCCAGCAGACATTAAATGACCTTGATAAATCATAAAAAAGAGGAGAAAACTGCAAAATTGTCTTTATATGCTTATATGACTGGCTGAAGAGTAGATTTATACTGCCATCACTTTTATGAATTTAGAGAAATATAATTAAGATATTTTATAATTACCAGCTGCTGTGTCTTAGTTATAAAATAAAACATACGAAAATAATTATATTTTAAATGCAAGTTCAAGTTCAAACAAGCCGTCCTTGTGATGTACCACATTACCTGTAGGGCAAAAACCGTTACGCTCATAAAGACGTTTAGCTCCTTGATTAGAATTAAGTATCCAAAGTGACGGAGTATTATTACATTTATTGACTGCAAACATCAACAATTGAGTACCGTAGCCTTTATTTTGTTCCTGTGGCAGTACATAAAGATTTTCGATAAGACTTCCGTTTACCGATACAATTCCAACCGGTCCTCTATCAACCAACATATATAGCTCAGCACCTTTTGCAACAGCGTTTTCAAGATATTGCCTCTGATGTTCAGGCGTATGCAATTCAATAAATTCCGGAGAACAAATACCTGTATGAGATGCTTTCCAACTCTGAGAGTGTATAATTGCGGCCTGCATCATTTCAGATTCATTTACCCGAATAATCATATTTTACCTTCCAAAATACAAGCTATTTTATATTTTAATTGTAGCATTATAAAATACGAAAAGCAATATTTTTAGCCCTCCGCAAAAACAAAAAAGCGTACATAAAAAAACTCCGCCTTAATAAAGGCGGAGTTAAATTTATTTGCTTTAAGGCAAATGTAAAATTACATCTGCTTGGGGGGATACTCAAGACCGATGCGCTTGCACTGTCTTTCGGGATCCCAGAAGTAGTGCCAGGAAACAAAGTTCTTGATACGAGCGGTATCAGCGGGAGACCAGGTAACCAGTTCACCCTTCTTGTACAGCTCATCAATCTCTTCCTCGGAGTAACCGAAGGAGGACAGAACGTCACGGTTATGCTCACCGAAGCAGGGAGCGGAAGCAACAATCTGAGAAGGATTCTTCTTGAAGATGTTGGTGCAGCCGATACCCTTCATTCTACCGAAGCACTGGTCTTCCCACTCAACAATATTCTCACGAGCAGCGTACTGAGGATCCTTTTCGATATCTTCAGGACCGTAAGCTCTCTGGCAGGGAATGTTTGCCTTGGTGAAGATTTCTTCCAGCTCATCGCAGGTGTGCTCTTTGCAGAACTTGGCGCAGAGCTGATCTGCCTGCTGACCACGAGGATCCTGGATGGGGAATCCGGTGCAGTCCTTGGGAATACCGGGAGTCTTGCCGGGAGTACCCATGCCGATGATAGGATAGCCACGGGTAACGGGACCCTGACCGACAATAGCGATGAACATTGCGCCGCCGTCCTTGGTATCATAGAAGGAGAAGCAAGCAGCCTTGTCGCTCTTGTTACCGGTACGGTAGGGAACAGGCTCACCCTGCTTGGGGTAGCCGATGTTGAACCAGGTTGCGGGATAATCGTCCAGAAGAGTGAACATGTTATCATACATAGCAACATCGCAGGAGTCGCCTTCGCCGGAGTGCTGAGCACCGATGTAACCGGCCAGAGAAACCATGCATACGTTGTATGCAGTCATAAAGTCAGAAATATAGGGGTTGACCTTCAGGGGGCTGGATGTGGGAGACTCACCGTTCATGTACATATAGCCGCCCATTGCCTGACCGGAAACGTCGTAAGAAGCCTTATCTTTGTAGGGTCCAAACTGACCGTAACCGGAAACGTGTACGATAGTAAGGGCCTTGTTGTGGCTCCAGCATACCTCATCAGTAATGCCGCGCTTTGCATAGCTGCCGGGACGACCGGCCTCTATCCAAATGTCAGCCCACTCAATGCACTTGAGGAAGATTTCTTTACCTTTCTTAGAAGCGGAGTTAATAGTAATGGAGTACTCGTTTCTGTGGTTCTGAGCCCAGGACATAGTACCTCTGGTCTGGCAGGCGATTGTGGGAGCCTCAGCCTGAAGAACCTTAGCACCCATGTGAGCCATCAGGCAGCCGGCAAAGGGACCGGCAATGTTGGTACCGGAAATAAAGACCTTAACACCTTTAAGAACACCGAATTCAGGATACTCATCAAATTTCTGAGTAAGCTTGTTGTAAATCTGTTTTACTTCCATTGGAAACATCCTTTCAAAATGTAGGTAAAAATTATATTACCGCTTTACAAAAGCAGAATATATGAATTATTAGGCCTGCTTCTCAGTCTTAGCGTGTACGCTGGGGAGCATGAAGCAGAATACGATACCGACAGCAACGCAAACCAGCTGAACAATGGCAACAAAGTGAAGAGCGCTGACAGCAGCAGCAGGAACTGCCATAGTAGCGGATTTGTGAGTCATGTTAGTAACGAACATAGGAACAAAAATTGCAACGCCGAAGGGAGAGGTCATGTCCTTGAACACGTTGAATGTACCGGATGCAGAAGAAGACTCGGAAGCTTCAACACCGGACATAGCGACCTTCATGAAGATGGTGACATTTCCGCCGAGACCAAGACCAACGAAGAACAGAGCGCTGCCCATGTGGAGAACACCGGAAGTCTCACTGATAATCATCATGATACCGGAGCCGATTGCAACAAATACAAGTGCGATAGCTGCAACAATTTTGGGCTCTTTCTTATCAGCCATAGGTCCGAGAACGATAGTACCGATTGCCATACCGAGATACTCGATAGACATTGCAACGCTGGCAACAGCTGCCTTATCAATAGCGTAACCAAAACGAATGATTTCGGTAAGGCAGGCAGTCATAAGACCCTGAGTAAGGAACATAACAATAACGGGGAGAACAAAGTTTTTGCGAGCTATAAATTTACCGCTCAGAATGGGGCTGGATGCCTTTCTTTCAACGAAGAAGAGGGCAACAAGGCCGATAACAGCAACAGCGATAGAAGCCAGTGTGGTAACTGAGCCCCAGCCGTCCTGCTGACCGAAGGTGGGAACACAAACGAGTGCGCCGAACATGAGCAGTACGAAAACAGCGCCGAACCAGTCAAAGCCTTTCATAGAGCCCTTGGGAAGATTGGGGTTGTCCTTAACAAGAACACAGCATACAGCAAAAGTGATAACGCAGATACTAACGCATATCCACATGATTACACGCCATGCATCAGGTCCGCCAACAGCATTCATTATGATACCGCCGACAGTGGGTCCAAAGATAACCATGCCGCAGGAAAGTGCCATGTAAATAGTGAAGCCTTTTCCGATTTTCTCGGGAGGGAACTCCATCATAATGTAGGACATGATCACAGGAGGAATACCTGCAGCGCCGACACCGGCGATGAAACGGCAAACAAGCAGAAGATTAACATTCTGGGGGCAGAGTGCAAGGCTGAGCTGACCCAAGGTGTAAACACCAAGAGTAGTCAGGAGCATTTTTCTGCGTCCGACTGCACCACCGAGCTTACCAAGAATAGGAGCAAGGGCTGCAGCAGCCAGAGAATATGCCAGAGTAATGAATGCAAGAGAATTGTCTGCGTTCCATGAAGCTGCAATTGCATTAGGAACAGGTGCGCCAAAACCGCCGCAAAGGCTGAGTACGGCTGCGACTATTGCGTAGGGCATAAAGCCTTTCATGTAAGATTTCTGCGTAGAATTTTCCATTATATAAACCTACTCTCTTTTATTAAGTTGTATTGCTTTTTAAATAGTTCAGATCAAATGTCTTTAAATACGATATAAGACTGATCTTCTTCTCTCTTCTTATTGCGATGGGTATTGTAGTTTTCCAGATCACTTGTTTCAGCGGGGAAATAAAGGAAGGTGTTATCGCCGGCGACAACACGGTCAACGATAAGCCATTTGCCATCACGTTTTTCCCAACGGTCAATGTCACGGCAGCGGGCTTCAACGGTGTAGCTACCCTTCTTGCCCTTGCGGAACTTGCACGCTGCATACATATATGTTTCGCTTGAAGCTCTGTCTCCGTTAACCTTAATGAGGACGTTGGTCATCATATGGTGGGTGGAGATCATATGACGATGCTGCTCAAGCATATTGTCAATAAACTCTCTGCCTGTTCCGGAGGGGAAGGTAGGGCCGTAGTTAACATGGCTGTCCTCTGCAAATACGGAGTATCCCAACTCATTGTCAATACGGTCAAGTGCTCGGCAATAGGTGTAAATCTGGTCTCTAATTTCTTCCTTGTCAATCAGTTCCTGCAGTTTCTTCTCATCAATCATGTTGAATTTCCTTTCTTGATTAAAAATATTTATTTAACGCAAAAACAGAAAACGAAATTAAAATCCTTTTTTTATAGCGTTCTCAAGCATTTCATGTCTGAGAAGCTTACCGCTTTCATTGCGGGGAATTTCATCGACAAATTCAAAAGATTTAGGAATTTTATAAGGAGGAAGATAATTAAGGGAAAACTTAATAAGTTCTTTATCGGTAACAGGGCTTTTCGCTTCAACAATAGCGTGAATACGCCTGCCCCATTCTTTATCAGGTAATCCAACAATAACAGCATCGACAACTTTTTCGTGTTTTTTAAGCACCGTTTCGACCTCGGCTGCAAAAATATTTTCACCGCCGCTGACTATCATGTCGCTTCTGATATCTGTAAAATAAAGATAACCGTCAGCGTCAAGGTATCCCATATCTCCGACGCTCTTGAAGCCCTTATCATCTGCCTCGATATTAGGAATATTTTTATAGACAACATTAGGACTGAATTCTCCCCAACTCATAAAGATCTCGCCGACCTGACCATTGGGAAGTTCATTTCCTTCTTCATCACGGATAGAAATATAGCCGTTAGCCATTGTGCCAACGCTGCCGGGGTGTTTGAGCCACTCGTCACCTCTGATGCTTGTAAGACCAACACATTCCGTCATGGAATAAATTTCATAAAGCTTCTCAGGAGCTACAATCTCCAGCCATTTTTTCTTCAGGTCGGAAGAACACATACCGCCTGTGTGGCACAGAGCCTCAACGGAGGCGAAGTCTTCCTTTTTGAAGTCAGGAACATGGATTATTCTCTGCATAAGAGTAGGCACCATCTGAAGATACTCTATCTTATATTCCCTGACAAGCTTTACAATATTCTCTGCTTTGAGATTTGCGGGCATTATCAAAGTATTGCCGCAGTACAAACCATTAAAAGCAACGGAATGAGGTGCGCCGTGGAACAGGGGACCGGTCAGAAGTTGCCGCATTTCAAAATGCATACCTGAATTATGAAACCAGTTTTTAAGCCCTTCATCGCTTTCACCGGCAGGAATATTCTGCTGAATAACCTTGGTTTTTCCGGATGTTCCTCCGGAGCAGTTGGCAATATTGGGAATGGCCTCAATATCAGGCGGCATTTCATTGGAGTATGTGCTGGACAATTCCTTGACCTCGCTGCTGGTCAGGCTTTCATAGCCGGCCGGCTGATTGCGATTTGTGACCACAAGTGCAGGCTCAATACAGCTGCATATTTCCATCATGTTGCGCTTAGGCGTGCGATTTGATATAGGTGCATAGCAGGCACCTGTTTTCCAGATACCAAACGCCAAAGCAATATGGGTAATGGTGTTGGTCAGGGCAACAATAACGCTGCTGCCCGGACCGATACCCTTGTCCATAAGAAACCAGGCAATACGGTTGGAGTATTGCTCAAGCTCATGCCATGTCATAGTGCTTTCTACATTTTCATTTGACACATAGATAAGGGCAGTTTCATCCGGTTTGACTGCTGCAATGTTAGCCAGCTGTTTGCCGGGAGTGAACTTGCTGTCCTCCCCGTGGTTAAATATATTAAAATGTTCGTATGTATTTGACATGACACAAACCTTCTTATTTATCATTTTTAGCTAAAACTTTTTGACCTCAAAAATACTGATTAGTCGATAAGGTTGCTGGGTCTGTAGCCGCCGTCTACCTGCAGGCAGTGGGCAGTGATGTAAGAACCTGCGCTGGAAGCAAGGAAGAGCATTGCGTTTGCAATATCCTCGGGCTGACCAAAGCGTTTGAGAGGAATGGTGTCACCGATGGAGTCCTTAGCAAACTGAGGCAGATCACCAACAAGGTCAGTGTCAACGACACCGGGAGCAATGCAGTTAACACGGACACCCTTGTCTGCATAGCTGTAAGCCAGAGACTTGGTGAATGCGATAACAGCAGCCTTGGAAGTGGGGTAGGGGATACCGGTAGGAGCACCGTAAACACCGGCAACGGAAGCAGTG
The DNA here is from genome assembly GCA_029264685.1 of Candidatus Limivicinus sp. Classification (GTDB taxonomy): domain Bacteria; phylum Bacillota; class Clostridia; order Oscillospirales; family Oscillospiraceae; genus Limivicinus. Next base: position 27,322 of record JARHZW010000067.1, on the reverse strand, counting down.
TTTATGATGCAGCCCTTGCTCTCTCTCAGGAAGGGCAGAGCATATTTGCTCATCAGGAACATAGCTTTCAGGTTGAGGTTGAAAACATCGTCCCACTCGGAAATCTTCAGCTTGGTGATCCAAGTGTGGGAGTCGGTGCCGGCGTTGTTTACGAGCACATCAATACGGCCCCATTTCTCATTGACTTCCTCTAAAAGTGCCTTCATGGCTTTCCAATCGCATTCACGAAGGTCCATAGCCTTTGTGAAAACTTCGTAGTTAGGATTGATTGCCATCAGCTTTTCCATAGCGGCTTTGCCGGTCTCTTCCTTATGGCTCAGGAAGCAAACCTTAGCACCTGCTGCAAGGAAGCCCTTAACAGCTGCAAAACCAATACCACGGCTGCCGCCGGTGACAATAACTACTTTACCATTGAATTCATTCTCAAACATAACGATATTCCTTTCGACATATGAATTACATTTAGTAGTTTTCTGCTTTCATCAGGGTCTTCCCACAACCCTGAGTCCCATGAAAGTACAAATGCTTTTTACGATAATATTTTAACAGGCATTACATCCCTCTACTTGATAAAAACAGCTCTTTTTATTCATATCAAATAGACAAAAAATGAAGTTTTTCTAAAAACTTGTACATTTCTATCAAAACTACTACCTAAAATAAGCAAAAAAGCTAACAAATAAGTGTGCAAAGAACAGCTTATTTGTTAGCTTTGGCATTTACTGAAACTTTACATACATTTTTGCGGGGTAAAAAATTAAAATATCAAATTTTTTATTATAATGTAAAATTTTCACGGATATATTTTAAGGTTTATAGCTTTTTGGAGCATTGGCTATAGCGAACAAATCTGTGATATAGCAAAAACACATATTATATTTATCAGCGTCATCACTGGTGCATTCAGCGCATAAGCCCTCCATAGCATCATAGGCGAGTTCCTTCATAAGCCCGGTAACTTTTAAAATGGGAGGTTCTGAAGGAACAGTAAACTTATCCACCTTGAAATAAGGATTAGCGATAAGATAAAGATATGCGCCGCTGTTTATTCTTGCCTCCGTAATTTTAAGTACCTGCCCTTCATCAGGAGTAAAACGGAAAACATGAAAACAGCCTAAGCTTACAAGGGTGTCCGGTTCAAGCCTGTAGTCAATACCGTTTACAGTAAGAGTTCCTGTGCCCTCTGTTACAAGAATAAAAGTGTTATCCTGAATGTGAATATAGGAGTTGGGCATGGACACTTTATATTTATGAGCTTTCATACTGCTTGGAAGAACATTTTTTATAAAATAGGTGTGTGTCTCTCCAAACTTGGAAATTTTCTTCACAGGCTCGGTATTTTTCTCGTTATTAGTCATTTCTGTTTCCCTCTCTGCGTCTCTTTCTGAATTCCCCTGGGGAGATGCCGTTTATATCGCAGAAGGTCCTGCTGAATGTACGGTCAGATATAAAGCCGGCCTCAATAGAAATGTCAAGTACAGGCATATCCGTGGTAGTGAGGAGGGCTTCCGCATAGCGAATTCTGAAAAGTGCCAAAACATTTTTGAAATTTGTGTGCAAATAATCCTTGAACTGCTTTCTCATAAGGCTGTCTGAAATAAACAGCTCTTTGGAAAGTGTATTTACATCTATATGTTCAGACAGATTTTCGTACAGGAAGCTTATTGTAGATATAATTGACTCACTGATTATAAGCTTACGGTAAACACGACCGTTGCTTTTGCTGTTAAGCATTTTGCTTCTGTAGGTCTGCGGCGTCATTCCGGTAAGCTTTTTAAAGTTTCTGTAAAAGGTCACATCAATATCAAAGCCGGAGTTTGCGGAAATGTAATCAAACGGCAAGCCATAATACAGAAAATATGATGCTGCCATAACAAGCCTCAGCCGTATAATATACTGGCTGAAATTCATTCCCGTTGTAACAAGCAGGGCATGGTTTACATCTGCACCGGTAACTTTAGGAGAAATTGCTTTGGCAACCGAATCTGCATTGATGTCGTCGGTACTGTGCGTGGCGATATAAAGACTAACCTTTCTTCCCAAGGGAAGATCCCGGAATTTATAATCATCCTTATGCTTTCTTATTTCTCTGCAATAGAGCAGCTCGATTTTCCTAAGGAAAGAACTTCTGACAACAGCAGAGTAATTATTATTGTAGGAGCAGAGGCGGTTGAACTGTTCAAAACAGCTTATTATACGCTCTATATTCTCGCCCTTTGGGCCTATGACTGGCATACCCACCACAATTTCAGCCTCGTAATTTAGGGAAACCTGCTCAAAAACAAAATAATTTAAAAGCTGATAGTCATAATCGCAAACCCAAAGCTCAAGCTTGCTGCCGAAATTCGGTACAATTGTAAGTACCTGTGAACTTTGTATCCATGCAACACAATTTTTTTCAACAGGAAGCTCCTCACCGTTTACTATGAATGTACCGGTTCCGTCTCTGACCAAAATAAAATAACTGTCGTATTCAAGAACCGGGTACATCTGCTCCGTCACAACGATTTTCTGTAACGTGAGATATTTATCCGTTCCGGTGAAAACATGCTCTCTGGGTTTTTCACACAGCAAATTGCTCTGTCTCAAAATAGTCCCTCCTGTAGAAATATAAAATAACAAAACGTTAAAGCAGAACTTTACCGCTAAAAAGTCTTACTAAACATGAAATATCTTCTATATTCTATCATAGGTTAGCTAAATGTCAATATCTGTCTTGACATATGTACGCTATATTTTAAGGAAAGACATGATATAAAAGGAATAAAATCAACTTTTGTCTAATTTGTGTAAAATTCTAAAAAGTGAATATATATTTTAAAAATTGCCGATTTTGCTTGTTTTTATTCACCTTATTATTACAGCTTGTTCAAATTAAACATATATTTGAAATTCAGACGGAAAATCCCGAAAGAGCAGAGTGCAGACTTTGAAAAAAGACACGGGAATTTTTCCCGTGTCTCCATAACATAAGCTGAATAATATTTTTATTCCGTCCTGAGCGCTTCAACCGGATCTTTTTTTGCCGCAAGGCGGGACGGAATTATGCCGGCTGCAAGAGTAAGCAGTATGCTTATAACTACAAGTATTACGCCGCCAAGCCACGGCAGGGAAGCATTGATGTAATTTATTCCCGTCAACTCGTGGATAATATGGTTTATGGGCATATTCAAAAGGAGAGTTATTCCGATGCCGATAATGCCTGCGGCAAAACCGACTATGAATGTTTCAGCATTAAACACCCGTGAGACATCTTTTTTAGACGCTCCGATTGCCCGAAGAATACCGATTTCTTTTGTTCGCTCCAGCACACTTATATAAGTTATTATACCAATCATAATCGATGAAACAACAAGGGAGATACCCACAAACGCTATAAGCACATAGCTAATTACGTTAATTATAATAGTAATAGAACTCATAAGGTTTGCAACCATATCGGAATACTGGATCCTGTCCTCTTCGTCCACGGTTTTATTGTAATTTTCTATAGCGTTTGCTATATTCTCCTTGTCCTGAAAAGTTGAGGCATAAAGGTTTATACTGCTGGGATAATCAAGGTCCATATACCCCAGCTGTTTAAGCCTGTCCTCATAGTTTGACGAGGAGAAAGCGGCAGGCATTGAGTTGTCGTAAAGCCATATTAAATCCTCATCCTCCAAAACAAGAAGCTGAAAATCATGTGCAAGCTCCGCATCCGGCAGTTGTGAATACAAATTGCTCATTTGTACTGCGTATTGTTTTTTTACCTCTTCCGCTGCCATTTTAGATATATAATCATTTAAGGTCTCATCATCCATTTTATCAAGCATAGATGCGTACTCGGGATAATAGTCAAGCACCATTTTTTCTATGTCGCTTCTGGTCAGCTCCTTCATTTGCTCCTCTACGGTCTCAGTTACAAAGCTGTCCTCAGGTCTGGACATATAGCTGATATAAAGCTGTGCAAGCTGCTGATCGTCCGCATTTTCAATATAATTCAGGGCAGACTTGATTTTTTCCTCATCCTCGTTGCTTTTATCTATGAAGGGAAGCTTACTGAAAACATCAATTTCCGGATTTTCAAGCTGTTTTGCGACTGTATCCCTTTTTTTCGTCTCATCCATAATATGCTCAACCAGCTCGTGGGTATATCCTATCGCACCGGTCATCATGCCGCTGACCGCATCCTCGTTTTGCCTGATTATTCCGACGATTTTTACAGGCATACCGTTGTTATACAAGGTTTTAAGACCTAATTCATCATCTGTAAGCTTTATATATTCACCGGTTTCCCCGTCGTAGCTGTACTCGTCGGCAGGAAAGATGTAACGAAAGCTGATATTACATAAGTCCTCATAACTCCATTTTTCAATTTCCGTGTCCACTTCTTTCTGGTTAACAAGGTATGACTCCATATCTTCTGTAACCTTATCAATGGATTTAAGCCCCAGAGTGTACAGCATCATATCCGATATTTCATTATTCTTATCAACTACCAGTATAAGCTCATCATAGTTTTCAGGCCATTTTCCGTAAAGCAGATCATACTGATCCTTCAGCAGCGGGTGAATATTCTCTCCGTTATCGCCCGGAAGCATTTCCTGCCATACATTGGCCACGGCATAATACTGCCCGTAATTGTCAAAGAAGGAACTGAAATCCCCGCCGTACATTGCACTCATAGCTTTTTTAAGCATTTCCACAACATCAGTTTTCAGAATATTTCCGTCCACATCTTTTGCGTATAAGTTCATGTCCATGTTGTATGCGTACTGAACCGAGCTTAAATAGGGCGCAATTTCGCTGTTTTCGTCTTCCACATATTCCTGAAATTTGCGAAGATTGTTTTTGTTAATGTCAGTAGAAATCATTGAGTTCATCATGTCATACAAAATGGTGCTGGAATAGACAGCATCCTTTTCATGCTGATTTTCTATTTTGTCTGCATGTATGCCCATCATGTTCGTCATCATTCCAACCATATCCACGCTTTCTGCCTGAATAGTTATAGGATAACCGGACAGTGTGTCTTCCTGAACCTTATCAATATAATTTTGTATACCATGAGAAAGGGAGAGAATAAGTGCAATTCCGATTATTCCTATACTTCCTGCAAAAGCAGTCAGCAGAGTTCGTGCTTTTTTCGTAAGAAGATTATTTGTCGAAAGCGACAGAGCCGTTAAAAAACTCATGGAGCGCTTTCCCACTCTTTTCTCCTGTGTTCTTTCCGGCTCTGAAGCTGCGTATGGTTTGCTGTCATAACGAATCACGCCGTCTTTAAGCTTTATAATGCGGCTTGCATAGCTTTCAGCCAGTTCAGGATTATGAGTCACCATAATAATAAGCTTATCTTTGGATATTTCCTTTAAAAGCTCCATTATCTGAACTGAAGTTTCCGAGTCAAGAGCACCGGTGGGTTCATCTGCAAGAAGAATATCAGGGTCGTTTACAAGAGCTCTTGCTATTGCAACTCTCTGCATCTGTCCTCCCGACATCTGGTTCGGCTTTTTGTTCATCTGGTCAGACAGGCCGACTTTTTTTAATGCCTCAATAGCTTTTTCTCTGCGTTCTGCAGGAGCTGCACCCGATAATGTAAGTGCAAGCTCCACATTAGAAAGGACAGTCTGATGCGGAATAAGATTATAGGACTGAAAAACAAAGCCTATTGAATGGTTTCTGTAAGTATCCCAATCTCCGTCCGTAAAATTTTTGGTGGATTTGCCGTTGATCACAAGATCGCCGGAGGTGTAATGGTCAAGTCCGCCTATAATGTTCAGAAGAGTGGTTTTGCCGCAGCCCGAATGGCCGAGAATTGCCACAAACTCGCTCTCCCTGAATTGAAGATTTACCCCCTTCAGAGCATGAACTTCATTTTCTCCTGAAAGGTAGTTTTTTGTAATATCCTTTAATTGAAGCATATTTTCCTTCCTGTTCCGTTAAACTATGCGTCCGAAGCGCTCTTTATATTTAGCTCTGCTGAATAAATAAAATAATAGACCAAATACGGACCATGTTAGTATTATAATCCATTCCTGAAAAGACAGGTCAGCCCCTGTATTAGGCAGAACAAAGCCTAATATCATAAGAGTTGAGAGCAGCATTGCCGAAAAACCAACAGTTTTCCAGTGTTTAACCTTAAACGGCCTTGCCATTAGCGGCTCTTTAACCCTTAAAACAAGAAATGAAAGCGAACTAATGAAATAAGCAATGCAGCAGGCAAAGCTGGATGCATTAGAAATCCAGACTAACATTTGTCTGCCGAAAAAAGGGGCAGCAGCGGAAATAATGCCTATCAGCAGAATTGCACCGGACGGGCTTTGATATTTTTGGTGAAGCCTGCCAAGAGGAGAGGGGAGCATATTGGCTCTTGCCATATAATACATTGTTCGGCTTCCGCCGATTAGAAAAGAATTCCACGAGGTGACAATTCCGCATATGCCTCCGATAATGACCACATTTGCCATTGCTTTGCTGTTAAAGAGCTTGGAAAGAGCATCAGCTGCTGCAAGTCCCAAACCTTGAGAAGAGGCGGCAATACCGTTTTTATCAAGTGCAAACCCGATTGCAATAACAACAAGTGCATAGAATGAGACTGCAAGTATAATTGACAGCAGCAGTATTTTACCTACTTTTCGCAGTGGAACATTGATTTCTTCGGCGGCTTTCGGTATAACATCAAACCCGAAAAGAAAAAACGGAGCAACAGCGGCTACTGAAAGGCACCCCTTTATACTGTCCAGCGGATCAGAGGAAAGGAAAAGCTGACCTTTCAGGTTTGAACTGTCTCCCATCAAGACTGATGCGGCTACAAGAATAATTCCTGCAAGTGCAATCATTGCTGTGAGAACCGTTTGGAGCTTCATGGCTGCTTTTAAACCTTTGATATTAGTGAATGTAATTAAGCCGGCAATAATGCAGGCAAGTAAAAGCCAGCTGAAATAAATATCGCATTCTCCAACGGAATAGAGGTAGCCCTTTAAAAATGACGGAAAAATGAACTGTATGACTGTGGGAAGAGAACAAGCCTCAAAACAGACTACTCCTACAAAACTCAAAAGCATGGTCCAGCTGCAAATAAAAGCCACATTTTTCCCCAGTGCTTTGTAGCTGAACAGCAGTTCTCCGCCGGCAGGCATAGCAGAAGTAAGTTCTGCATAGCACATCCCTACGAAGTATATCGTTATTCCGCCAATAACAAATCCAATGGCTGTACCGAAAACACCGGCGCTTTCTATCCATTCTCCGGAAGAAACCACCCAGCCCCAGCCAATCATTGCCCCGAAAGCCATAATCAACACTTCGGCGCTGTTTAATACCTTGTTTAACCCCGTTTTTTTCATCTTTCTCTCCATACATGGTGCAAAAACCAAACTGAAAAGTCAGCTATTTGTTGACATAAATGCAAATTTGGTGTAATATAAAAAAGCTGTTCATATGCTTCCGTAGCTCAGCAGGATAGAGCATCCGCCTCCTAAGCGGAAGGTCACGCGTTCGAATCGCGTCGGGAGTGCCAACGCCGCAGGTCTTAAGTAGATTTGCGGCGTTTTAATTTTTATATAAGCTTAAAACGGAAGATCAAAAAACAGCTATGATTTCTTATAATAGCACAAAAATTCCGTTTATTTCGTAAACAATTTTAAAACAAATCACCTGTAGAGAGCTTGATACAGCAATTTTTCTACAGGTGATTTTTCTTTTTAGGATAGGTTGTATATAGGCGTCTTTACGCCCAAATATCCTGAATAATATTTACTATTTCGGATAAATATTTTTCGTCTGTGTATGTAAAGCGTGAAAGCAGGGGACTGTCAATATCCAGAACAGCGGCTGTCCTTCCGTTTACATTTATTGGAAGCACTATTTCGGAGCGGGAGCTTAAATCACAGGCAATATGACCGGGAAAACCGTGTACATCAGGTACATTCATGATTTGGTTCTTTTCAAACGCCGTACCGCACACTCCGTTTCCCAGTTCAATTCTTACAACGGCAGCAAGTCCCTGAAACGGTCCGAGAACAAGCTGGTTTTCTTTGAAAAGGTAAAAACCGACCCAGTTTATATCCTGCATATATTTTTTTAAAATTGCAGCAGCGTTGGCAAGATTTGCGTTTAAATCCGTTTCACCCTCGGTTCTGTCTTTCAGCTCGCAGACAGCAAGCTCATATTTTTGAGCCTTTATGACTTCAATATCATCCTGACTTTGGATAAGCTCCAGAATATTTCCATCCGGGTCGTAGAAGTAAACGGCTCGGCTTTTACCGAAGCCATATTTTGTACTGTCAAAGTCTTGAGGCTCGGAAATGAATTTCACTCCCATTCCTGACAGTCTTTTATATTCCTTGTCTATGTCATCACTTTCAAAGCATAGTTCTGATATGGAAGTTTTGAAGAGACTGGGTACATCTTTATAGGCCTGCGGAGATGTAAATTCAATAAGCTCTACAGGAGGTACACTTTCGCTGCCGTGTGCTTTAAGATAAGCAACCCTTGCGCAGCAGCCGGATTTGTCAAATAATTTTTCCGTTTCCGGTCCGTCCATAAACATTTCGCCCAAATACTTCAGGCCTAATACATCCCTGTAAAAAGCAACCGAAGCGTCTAAATTTTTTACCGTAAGACCGATGTGTGCAACTGATTTAAACATTTTTTACCTCCTGTTTATTTTTTCCTTCTCTGTTTACTGCATAAATTCCCGCACATACAAGCAGCAGGGAAACAAGTCCCCGAAATGTAAAAGCCTGATTTTGTTCTTTAAGCAGAATTGCACTTAAAATAACACCGAACATAGGGTTCATAAATCCGAATACTGCTACTTTTCCCACAGGGTTGTGCTTGAGAAGCAGGCCCCAGATTGAGTAGGCAACTGCGGAAATCAGAGCCATGTATATCAAAAGCATTGTAGATTTTACCGTAAAGCCGTGGAGACTTCCGCCCATTGCAATTCCTGCAAAGAGCATAACCAGCCCGCCAAACACGAACTGATACCCGCTCAGTGTAACAGGATTCTCTTTCTGACCGTAATTTTTTATAAGTACGGATGAGACTGCATATGAAATGGTAGAGAGAAGCACAAATCCCTCACCTATAAAGCTCATTGAACCTAAGATACCGCCTGAACTTACATTGATAAGCACAACACCTGCAAAACCAAGCAGACAACCGAAAATTTTTCCCTTGCTCAATTTCTCATAGTGAAATATAAGGCTGGAAATCAAAATTGAAAAGAACACATTGGATGCAGTAATTATTGCGCCTTTAACTCCCGAGGTATGAGCCAGCCCTATATAAAAGAAAAAGTACTGGATGATAGTCTGTGCCAGAGACAGTTTAAACACCATACCCCATGATTTTTTAGCAGGCAACAGGAATTTTCTGCTGAACAGGCTTCCAAACGCTATGGTCAATACTCCTGCAAGAGTAAAACGAATTCCTGCAAAAAGGATCTGGGATGCTGTGTCCTGAGAGGCTATATCAAACAGCTTATATCCTATTTTTATACATGGTGACGCACTGCCCCACAGGAAACAGCACAGCATAGCCAGCAGCACAACAACTGCATTCTTTTGCAACAGATTTTCTTTCTCTATCATTTTACTTTATACTCCCTTAAATTTTAAAACAACCTGCATATAATAGCACATATATAAGCCAAAAGAAAGAGAAACTTATTTATCATTAACATATAAGTATGCTTGTTCTTATGAATGCTTCCAAGCTGTATATCCGTCATTGAAGGTCGTTATTCATAATATACCATAACAAAATAAAATTTACCAGTACGCACATTACTGTAAGAAACTCATCCACGCACTTCCGGCAAAGCACACCGTTAGTCACAGGTCAAAAATTTCCCTTCGCCTGTAAAAGCTTGACAATTTATGTAATTATATCTATTATTTATACTGGTATATAGAACATTTAATGGAGCAGCCCGGATACTGAATGTGCAGATATTCAGTGGTACAGCTCATCGTAGAGTATATAATGCTGTTAAATCGGTAACTTCTCTTGTATAGCTGCTGAATGAGAGTTATACTGAAATGATGATGTGATTTTTTTAAAGCATACAAGCAATAAAAAATTAGGAGAAAATTATGGGGAAAAACAACCTTAAAGCCTGGCTTTACCTGCTGCCGGCAATACTGTTTTTAGGATTTTTTATGGTCTATCCTCTGATAGATGTTTTCGTCTATTCTTTTGAGGAGGGCTATAATTTTGCGTCCCAAAGCTACTATGATACCGGACTTTATAATTTCTCCTATATCCTGCACGATCCGTATTTTCTTCAGGCTGTAAAAAACACAGTCCTTCTTGTGGTCATCACCGTTCCGATTTCTACCGGTCTTGCCCTTTTGATTTCTGCCCAGCTCAGTTCGATTAAAAAGCTGAGAAATCTTTATGAAACCATTTATTTTCTGCCATATGTTACCAATACGCTGGCAGTAGGGCTTGTATTTATGATCCTTTTTAAAAAAACGCCATACTCCGACGGCCTTGTGAATATGCTGATAAATCTTTTCGGCGGTACTTCGGTTGACTTTATTGACGGCCCTTATTGGGCAAAAATGTTTGTGCTGTGCTTTTATACCATATGGGTAGTAATGCCTTTTAAAATTCTTATATTGACAAGTGCTCTTTTGTCCGTTGACAAAACCTATTATGACGCTGCAAAAATTGACGGCACATCAAACCGTCGTATTTTCCGGAAAATAACCTTACCCTTAATTTCACCCACTATATTCTACCTTATTATCACCGGCTTCATAGGTGCTTTCAAAGCATATTCAGATGCTGTGGCCCTGTTCGGCACAAATCTGAACGCTGCCGAAATGAACACAATCGTAGGCTATGTTTATGATATGCTGTACGGGGACAGCGGCGGCTACCCCTCATACGCTTCTGCCGCTGCCATAATTCTATTTGCCATCGTGCTGACAATAACGGTCATAAACCTTCTTGTAAGCCGTAAGCACACTCATTACTGACAGGAGGGGAGATATTCATGGATAACGGTAATTCAACAGATTATGAGATAATAGGCAGAAAAGCAGAAAAACGCAAAGCCGTAAAAAATATAGTTCTGTACACCCTCCTTACAATATGGGCAGTTATGGTTCTTTTCCCGTTTTTCTGGATGATACTGACCTCAATAAAAAGCTACAGCGAATATAACTCCGAATATATTCCAAAATTTTATGCAGCTTCTCCCACAATGCAGAATTATGCAGATGCTTTTAATGCAGTGCCGCTTGGAAGATATCTTTTAAATACTCTCGTTTTTTCTCTCGCCACAACTGCAATTATGATAGTAGTTATCACTCTGGCTGCCTATGCCTTTGCACGTCTTGAATTCAAAGGGAAAAACCTTGTGTTTACTTTTTTTCTGGCGCTGATGATGATTCCGGCAGAGCTCGTGGTAATAACAAATTTTACTACAATCACCAACTGGAACCTGCGAAACACCTTTCTCGGCCTTATTTTACCATCCGTAACCTCAGTTTTTTATATTTACCTTCTAAAGGAAAACTTTTCTCAGGTTCCCGACACCCTTTATTACGCCGCAAAGGTAGACGGCACATCGGATCTGAAATATTTGGTCAAGGTCGTGATACCCATATGCAAACCTACTATTATAACTATTTGTATTCTGAAAATTATTGAGTGCTGGAATTCCTATGTGTGGCCAAGACTGATAACCGATGAACAGAACCATTTTCTCGTTTCCAACGGAATACAGGAAATAAGAGAAAACGGCTTCGGCCGTGAAAACATCCCTGCCATGATGGCGGCTGTCGTTGTAATTTCCGTCCCACTTGTAGTTTTGTTTCTTGTATTCAGGAATAAAATCATGGAGGGCGTATCAAGAGGAGGGAACAAGGGATGAAAAAAAGAAAGCTCCTGCTCCCGATACTGCTTCTCATGGCAGCTCTGCTTATAAGCGGCTGCCACGGCTCAAAAGGAATTTCAGAGTTTCAGCTGCCGGAGGAATTTGACGAAAGCCGAAACTATGAAATTACTTTCTGGGCTAAAAACGACACAAACAAAACGCAGACTGAAATATACGAAAAAACAATACGGGATTTTGAACGCTTATATCCCAATATCCATGTTAATCTCCGTCTCTACACCAAGTACGGCGATATATACAACGACGTTATTACAAACATCGCAACCAACACTACACCAAATGTATGTATAAGCTATCCTGACCACATTGCCACCTATTTGAGCGGGTCAAATATAGTTGTACCTCTTGACGGTCTCTTTTCTGACGAAAACTACGGTCTGGGCGCGCAGAACCTGCGCTTTGACGGAGTAACTAAAGAAGAGATTGTTCCTAAATTTCTTGAAGAGGGGATAATCAACGGTCAGACCTACGCTTTGCCCTTTATGCGCTCAACCGAGGTGTGTTATGTAAACAAGGACATGGTGGAAAAATTAGGATACACTCTGCCCGATGTGCTTACTTGGGATTTTGTCTGGGAGGTTTCAGAAGCCGCAATGGAAAAAGACAGCAGCGGCAACTTCCTTGTAAACGGTCAGAATGTGCTTATACCGTTTATTTATAAATCAACAGACAACATGATGATACAGATGCTCAGGCAAAAAGATGCAGGTTATTCAAATGAAAACGGTGACATTCTGCTTTTTAACGACACAACGAAAGAACTGCTTTTTGAAATTGCAAAGCACAGCGAAAGCAGAGCCTTTTCTACATTTAAAATTTCCAGTTATCCCGGCAATTTTCTGAATGCGGGACAGTGTATTTTTGCTGTTGATTCAACTGCGGGCGCTACATGGATGGGTACTCATGCACCCTTGATTGACATAAGCGATGACAAGCTTGTGGATTTTGAGACAGCCGTGCTGCCTCTGCCACAGTTTGACACCGATAAGCCGCAGATGATTTCTCAGGGCCCGTCAATCTGTATTTTTAACAAGGAGGACAGTCAGGAAGTCCTTGCTTCGTGGCTTTTTGCCCAATACCTGCTTACAAATGAAGTCCAGACCGCTTATGCAGAAACAGAAGGCTATATCCCGGTTACAAGCAAAGCGCAAAATTCCATGGAATATCAGGACTATCTAAGCAGAATAGGGGAGGACAACAAGGAGCATTACGATGTAAAAATAAAAGCTTCTCAGCTGCTTCTGGATAATATTGAAAATACCTTTGTAACTCCTGTTTTTAACGGTTCAGCCTCGCTCCGTGACGCCGCCGGGCAACTCATCGAGAATACTGTTAAATCTGAACGCAGAAAAGAAGTCGTCGACGAAGAATATATGGACAAGCTATTCAAGGACATAAGCAGTCTGTACAGACTCGACCAAAACAGCTGCTCGGAAAACGGAAAAAAAGATTTAGGGCCGCTGCCGCCAACAGCCGTTGCGCTGTTGATTTCTATTGCCCTGGCATGGATTTTTATTATAGGCTATATGATTTTTCAGGTCAAAAAAGGGAAAAAACATTTATAAATCAAATATTTTCAATTTGTTCTTGATTTTTCCGTTTCACATGAGTAAACTGTTACAGGTAAGAGGAAAGAAATCCCTCTTAAAAGAAAAGGAGATTGAAAATGAAAAATCTGAAAAAACTTGCTATGGTTCTCATGTCAATGCTTCTGGTCTTTGCCCTCATCGGCTGCGGTGATGACAAGGCTCCCGAGCAGCCTGCTGAGACCCCCGCTGATGCTCCCGCAGAGCAGCCTGTAGAAACTCCCGCTGAGGAGCCTGCTGATGCTCCTGCAGATGCCGCCGTTATGAGCTATGACGAGTTCATGGCTGCCGAACTTGACACTCCCGTAACCGTTGAGACCTATGTTCAGGCAAAGCAGAGCTGGTGGGAAAAGGATGGCAAGGGCGTTGCCACTCTTTACACTCAGAATGAAGACGGCGCATACTTCCTGTACAACGCTGCCTGCTCCAAGGAAGATTATGACAAGCTTGCTGTCGGTACTAAAATTTTAGTAAACGGCTTCAAGGCTGAGTGGTCCGGTGAAGTTGAAATTGTTGACGCAACAATAGAAATAGTTGATGGCAGCTATGTTGCAAAGCCTGTAGATCTGACTGATAGCTTCGGTTCAGAAGATCTTATAAAGAACCAGAACCAGCTTGTTGCTTTCAAGGGTCTTACCGTTGCTGATAAGGGTGAAGGCGCAGCTTTTGCTTACAATTATGACGGCTCCGGTTCTGATGGTGACGACCTGTACTTCGATGTAACTCTCGGTGACAAGACCGTTACTTTCGTTGTTGAATCTTACCTTTGCGACAAGGATTCCGATGTTTACAACGCAGTAAAGAACCTGAAAGTCGGTGACACCATCGATGTTGAGGGCTTTATGTACTGGTACGAAGGACCTCAGCTTCACACCACTTCCGTTACTGTTAAGTAATAGAATATGACTGAAAAGCGCCGTTAAAATCGGCTTAAAAGGACACACAGCGTTTCACAGGAAATGCTGTGTGTTTTTTTGCGACTTTTTAATGGATATTCAGATATAAATACGGTAAAAACCTTTAAATGCCTGCATTTTATGCAAATGCTGAACTTTGTTAAAAATTGGATAAATCTATTGATTATGGAAATTTAAGATGTTATAATTATCCAAAACAATATATATGAAAAATGTATTTAATTATTCATTTTTCGGTATATATAAACGGAGGTTAACATAATGGAAGAAACAAGAAAGAATAAAATTCTTACTATACCAAACGGCTTGTCGGTACTGCGTATTTTGATGATACCTGTCTTTATATGGGCTTACTGCTTTAAACAGGATTATCCAATGACAGCTATGGTTCTTGTTCTCTCCGGACTGACAGATATGGCGGACGGCTATATTGCAAGACATTTTAATATGGTAAGTGATTTCGGAAAAGCATTGGATCCGGTGGCTGACAAGCTTACTCAGTTTTCTATGCTGGTCTGCCTGCTGACTCGATTTAAACTTATGTTTGTCCCTGTGCTTCTCATTGTGATTAAAGAACTCAGCACCGGAATTTCAAGTCTTGTGGTTATAAAAAAGACCGGCGCTGTTATGGGAGCAGACTGGCACGGAAAAGTTACTACATTTTTACTGTACGGAATGATGATAACTCATGTGCTCTGGTATAATATACCATCTTCTGCTTCCACGCTTCTTATTTCCATATGCGTCGTAATGATGCTTATTTCTTTTGTAATGTATATCATGCGTAATATAAATACGCTGAAAAAATATAAAGCAGAAAGTGCAGAATATAAATAAAACATGTTAAGTGAGCAGCGGCGTTTTTATACGCCGCTGTTTAAAAAAATTCATTTTTTCTGCATTGAAATGATAAAAATAAAATGTTATTCTTTAAACACAGCTTATCTTGGGGAGGAAAATTCAATGGATGATATTTCAACATATTTAAGTGGTTTTGAATTCTGGTCTCATATGTCGGATGAAGAGCAAACAGATATAAGAAAAAACGCAATAGGCAGAATATATCCGGCAGGCAGTGTGATTTTCCACTCCGCAAGCGAATGTCTGGGTTTTGTATATGTTATTGAGGGCAGTCTCAGAACTTATATGATGTCAGATGAAGGTAAGGAAGTAACTCTTTTCAGGCTCAACAAAGGTGAGTGCTGTGTTTTATCTGCTTCCTGTGTTATAAAAGAAATAAGCTTCGACAGTTATATGGCGGCTGACGAAGATACAAAGCTGATGATTATAAACGCAAGTACAGTTTCAAGGCTCAGCAGGCAAAACATTTATTTCCGCTGTTTTACATATGAACTGGCCACTCGTCGGTTTTCTTCTGCAATGAAAACCATGGATAACCTTCTTTTTTTGAAATTGGAGGGGAGACTTGCTTCTTTCCTATTGTCAGAATATGAAAGAACCGGGGATACTGAAATCAGAATGACGCATGAGCAGGTTGCCCAGTATATTAACTCTGCAAGGGAAGTGGTGGCAAGAACGCTTAAACGCTTTGTTCAGGACGGACTGACAGAAATCAAAAGGGGAGTTATCATTATTAAAGATCCCGAAGGGCTGAAAAAGCTTCTATAAACAAAGTCTGTGGCTTCACCCCATGATTGGATTATAAATTCTTTTCAGGGGTTTTTATTTTTTTGAAATAATGTGACTTGGTCACGGTAACACTAATTCAGTGATGTTATAATTGCAACAGTAAAGCGAGGTGTTTAAATTTAATGCAATATGCCATAACTTTTCTTGAAGGGATTATCTCCTTCATTTCCCCCTGCATGTTGCCCATGCTTCCGATTTATATTTCTTATTTTGCCGGAGGCTCAGACAGCAAACATAAAGTTTTAGTTAGAGCCATATGTTTTGTACTTGGATTTACGGTGACCTTCAGTCTTTTAGGTCTCTTTGCCGGAACTCTTGGTTCATTTCTTACAAGGTATCAGACCGCTGTAAACATAGTTACAGGTGCGATAGTTGTTGTTTTCGGTTTAAGCTATCTTGAAGTCATAAATCTTCCGTTTTTCAAGGGTATGCAAAGCGGAAAGAAGATTGACAGCGCCTTTTCGGCTTTCCTCTTCGGTATGATTTATTCCATTAGTCTTACTCCCTGCGTTGGTGCATTTCTCGGTTCCGCTTTAATGCTGGCCTCTTCTTCATCTACCGCAATGACAGGCTTAATGCTTCTCATAACATATTCTCTCGGACTTGGAATTCCGTTTATACTTTCAGCAGTACTCATTGATAAGCTTAACACAGCATTTAATTTTATAAAAAGCCACTACAAGGTAATCAATCTTATCTGCGGAATTTTCCTTATAGTTGTGGGTCTTATGATGGCTTTCGGACTTCTCGGAAAACTTCTTGCACTTCTTTCATGAGGTATATTTGATGAACAGAAAAATATTAACTGTTATTCTGGCAGTAGCTCTTATAGCACTGTTAATCGGAGCTACAATATGGTATAATAATCTATCAAAGGACATTGCACAGACGCCCGATTCAAACACCGGCAGTACGGAGGCAAAATTAGCTCCCGACTTTAAGGTATATGACGATGAAGGTAATCTTGTCAGTCTTTCTGATAAGCAGGGCAAGCCTGTAGTAGTCAATTTCTGGGCAACCTGGTGTGGTCCCTGCAAGGCTGAACTTCCGGCTTTCCAGAAGATGTATAAGCAATACGGCGAGGAAGTCGAGTTTATGATGGTTAACCTTACCTCAGGTCGTGAAACCGAGGAAGGCGTAAAGAAATTCCTCGAAGACAATGAGCTTGAGCTTCCCGTCTATTATGATAAGGATATGAGCGCCGCAATGCTCTACGGTCTGCGCTCTATTCCACGCACTGTTTTTATAAACCCTGACGGAACCCTTTATGACAGTCATATAGGGCTCATGTCTGAAAATATCCTGCAAGACATTATAAGCGAAATGCTTAAACAAAATTAAAAACTAAACTGAAAGGAAATTATTAAAATGTCTGAAATTATTCTTACCGAACAGAACTTCCGGCAGGAGGTACTTAACTCTGAAAAACCCGTCCTCGTTGACTTCTGGGCTACCTGGTGCGGCCCCTGCAAAATGCTTGCTCCCACCATTTCTCAGATTGCAGATGAGCAGGAGGGTATTGTAAAGGTTGGTAAAGTTGATATAGATCAGCAGCCCCAGCTTGCCGCACAGTACGGTATATCCAGCATTCCTACTCTTATCGTTTTCAAAAACGGCAAGGTTGCCGCAAGCTCTGTTGGCGTGCGTTCCAAGGGTATGATAGAGGATATGCTCAAATAAAAAATTTGAGTCCGGGCAAGTCCCATATGATTTTGATTAAATATACGAAATAACCGAAAGGTCCTGCGGTCTGTTTATTACAGAATGCAGGACCTTTTATGTATTATTCTGTTTAATTTACCGTGTATCATACGACGATATATTTTATGCTGCCGTATTATAAAGTTTACCATCACTGCCACCGTAGTGATATTTTTTCCTGTAAATGAACAAGGCAGCTAAAGAAAATACGGCGGCTATGCCCTCAGCAACAGGAACCGCCAACCATATACCGTCAACGCCGATCAGAGCAGGTAAAGCAAGAAGCGCAATAATAAGCAGTGCAAAGGTTCTTAAAAATGATAAAGCTCCGGAAATCATGCCATTAGAAAAAGCCGTAAACAATGCAGAAGCAAATATATTTATACCTGAAAAAAGGAAAGAGACTGCAAAGAGCTTAAATCCATGTACCGCAAGTTCCAGAACATATGGGTTATCTGAGGCAAACACCATTGCAATAGGCTTTGAAACCACAAAGGAAAGCAAAAATACAATAGCAGAAACACCTATGACAAAAAATATGCTCAGTTTGAATACTTTTTTTATTTGTACCAAATCATCGGCCCCGTATTTATAGCTGAAAATAGGAGCAATACCGTTTGAATATCCTATAAATACAGCGGTCATGACAAATTGAGCGTATAGGATAATCGAGATTGCCGCCACACCTTCTTCTTTCAGAAAATGGAGACCTACTATATTAAACAGCAGAGTTGTGACTGCAACAGCAAGGTTGTTTACCATTTCACTGCTTCCGTTAAGACAGGTATTTTTCAGCACTTTCATTCTCAGGCGTGGCCTAACAAAATACAGCTGACCTTTTCGGTTCAAGGAAAAATATCCAAGTCCGTAAATAGCCGTCAAGCTATAGCCTATTGCAGTAGCCAATGCAGCACCACGAACCCCCATGTTTAAAGGGCCCATAAACAAGCCATCAAGCAGAATATTGGTAATACCGCCTGAAACCGTCAATAAAAGACCCAGCTTTGGTTTACCGGCGGTTACTAAAAAGGTTTGAAACAGCATCTGGAGCATTGCAAGGGGAGTGGAGAGCACCATAACTATGAGATAATCATAGCATAACTTATGAATACGAGGTGTGGCACCCAGAAACCAAATAATCTTATCAATGAACAGCAGTCCGAAAACAGTCAGTATAACCGCAAGCATAACACCTGTCAGTACAATAAAAGAAAAGTTTTCTTTCGCTCTGCGAGTCTCACCCATACCCATGTCTCTGGCAATAATTGCGCTTGCTCCCGTTGAAAGCATTATAGCCACCGCAATTACAACACTTGTATATGGGTAGACAATATTTAAAGCCGTCAAAGCAATTTCGCCTACAAGATTGGAGATGAATACACCGTCTACCGTTTGATACAATGCCATAAACACCATCATTATCATGGTTGGAATACTGAATTTCATAAGGCTGTTAAAGGTGAACTTCTGTGCCAAACGATTTTCCTGCATACTTATAGTACCTCCGTCAGTTCGCCGAAAGATTTCCTTTTTTCATGTGAAGAGGACGGCATTGAGTCTGCGGCAGGATAACCGAAAGGAAACAGTCCTAAAAGCTTGTACTCACTCATTTGCGGGTATAGCTTTTTAAGTTCCGGCGCATTAAAAGAAGCTACCCATGTAGTAGCAAGTCCGTATTCATACATGGCAAGCATAATATGTGTCCCTGCAATAGCGGCGTCAATATCAGTGCAATCCATATTATCATATGGACGGACCCATGAATTCCCGCTCTTTGATCCCAGAACCATGAAATTATTTGCACCAAAGCTATAGCTTGTAACAGAGTTGATATTTTCTTTTGCACCTTGTGAACTTATAAGCCATATTTTAAATGGCTGAGTATTCATTGCAGTAGGAGCTAAAGACGCAGCCTCTATAACTTTTTCAATCAAATCAGCCGATACAGGGGCATCTGAAAATTTTCGGCATGAATACCGCTTCTTAATTAAATCCTGAAATTCCATTTTTTCTCCTTTTTATTATAACAGTTCATTTTCCAGTCTCACCTGTAGGCTCTCAAGTGTATTAAAAAAAGCATCTCTCTCATTTTTGCTTAATGACTTTAAAACTTTTTCTTCCGCAGCCTGTAAAGACCTGATGTATTTATCGCAAAAAATTTCCCCGTCCTTTGTAAGTGTTATATCCTTTTGCTTTTTTGAGCCTTTGGCATAGGAAAGCTGTATCAGCCCTGTTTTTTCAAGGCCGGACACCGCAGTACTCACAGTTTGTTTTGAATAACACCAGTTTTCACAGAAAGTGTTCTGGCAGAGAAGCTGCTCCTCTTCACACACTGCATATAAAACCCAAAACTGGGCATCCGTCAAACCGGAGCGCCTGGCACACTTATGATAGAGCTCATCCTGACGCTTAATGAGCCTGTTCCATTTTCCTAATTCTTCATTCACCCATATCACCTCACATTTATATCGCAGCTGCGAAACAGTCCGAAACGGGACTATTATAGTCTGGTTTCGGACTGTTGTCAATATCCATATATAGTTATGTTTTACAATGCTCGAAATTTTGGATGATTAGCATTTTAGTTACCGCACTCTATGCTGATTTTATTAAAGATATGAAGCAGGTCATCAACACTAACCTCAGATTTTTCTCTTTCCGATTTATCCAGGATAACATGGCCCTTGTCCATCATAATTAGTCTGTTTCCGTATTCAACCGCATAACGCAGATTATGAGTAACCATAATAGCTGTAAGATTTTTCTCTTTAACTATTTTATCTGTCAGCTCCATAATTTTTTCCGCTGTTTTAGGGTCAAGAGCCGCCGTATGTTCATCAAGAATAAGAAAATCTATAGGTGTAAGGGTTGCCATAACCAGAGACACCGCCTGTCTTTGCCCGCCGGATAATGCCCCCAGCTTCACCTCCATTTTATTTTCTAACCCCAGTCCCAAAGAGGCAAGCTGCTCTCTGTAGTACTCCCTGCGCTTATAATTGATACCTTTGCTCAGACCGAAGCGTTTTCCCTTGTTATCTGCCAAAGATAAGTTTTGAAGCATAGTAAGATTGGGACAGGTTCCCATAGAGGGATTCTGATAGACACGGCCTATTTTGCGGTAGCGTTTATAGTCTTCAAGACCGTTAATTTTCTCTCCGTTTATCAGGATTTCTCCGCCTTCTACAGGGATACTGCCGCATATAATATTCAGCATGGAGGTTTTACCGCTGCCGTTGCTGCCTACTACAGAGACGAATTCCCCGTCATTTATAGTGAAATTAAAGCTATCAAACAGGCACATTTCAGTTACTGAGCCCGGATTGTATATTTTTTTTATATTTTTAAGTTCAAGCATTGTTTCTGCTCCTGCCTTCCCCGTAATTTCCAAGAACCAAAATAAAAAGAAACAACACTGCGGTAATTAGCTTCAGCAGGTTTGCAGGCAGGCCCATGCTGATTGCGAGCTGGATGCAAGCCTTATAAATTATACTTCCTGCTATAACAGCGGTTGTACCTTTAACAAAAGAAAGCTTTTTAAAGATCGTGGTTCCGATAATTACAGCCGCAAGTCCAAATACCATCTGACCGGTTCCCATAGTGGCAGAAAAACCTCTCTGCTCATGGCACACCACCGCTCCGGCAAGAGCTACCAGCGAATTTGAAATTACAAGCCCCAGTATTTTCATCTTGCCCTTGTCTTTTGCAAGAGTTGTCACAAGAGCAGCATTATCTCCTGTGGCTCGTAACAGCAGACCGTTTTTTGTTTCCAAATATAAATCAAGGAAGATTTTAAATATCAAAACCAGAACCAGGGAAACTATCATCTTTCGGTGTATAAGCGCCATAGACCCGAAAATGGGCTTAAATACCGCCGAGGTAAATATTGTGTCAATTTCACGGCCTATATTCAGGTTTGAACCGGCTATCTGCAAGTTGATTGAAAAAAGCGCCGTCATGGTAATAATTCCTGCAAGCAGGTCACGGACTTTAAGCTTCACATGAATAAAGCCTGTAGCAAAGCCTGCAAGCGCCCCTGCCGCCATTGCTGCTAAAAGGGTCAGAAATGGGTTCATGCCCTTTGTCAGCAGCACGGCAGTAACGGCAGCGCCAAGAGGGAAGCTTCCATCCACTGTTAAATCCGGAAAATCTAAAAGCTTATATGTAATATAAATTCCGTATGTAAGCAGAGCATAAATTAAACCCTGAGTAACCGTACTTTCAACTAATTCAAAAATCTCCATTGTATCATCCTTTTATTCGCAAACATCCTGTGCCTTGTCAGCCATATCCTGTGGAAGTACAAGGTTCATCTTTTTCAGTTCATTGCTGTTTATATATATCTGAAACTCAGTAACTGTTTCATAAGGAATTTCTTCGCATCCTGCTTCACCCTTTAAAATCTTAGCCGCCATTCTGCCTGCCTGCTTTCCAAGCTCCACATATTCTATTCCTGCCGATGCAACACAGCCTTTCTTGACTTGTTCTATTTCGCTGCCGTAAACCGGAATTCCCGCTTCTGAAGTTTTGTCAAGCACAGAATCCAATACACCAACGACGCTGTTGTCGGTGAGGTTGGAAATGCAGTCAACACCTTTCTGAATTAGGCTGTCTATAGCCTGAGTTACCTCAGACTGTGATGTGACGCCGGCTTCTACTATCTCAAACCCGAATTCCGGTGCTTTTTCTTTGTATTCCGAAATAGCAGAGACCGAGTTAGGCTCACTTGTGGTGTATGCAATTCCTATGGTTTTTGCATCCGGCTGGCAGGCTCTTATAAGCTTCAGCTGGGCCTCTATTGGGAGCTTATCGGAAACTCCGGTCACATTTCCGGAGTCAAGCTTCGCCTCTGCCGGATCGGTGATTGCGTTAAAAATCACGGGAATGTTTTTGTCCTCAGCCGCCGCATAGCACGCTGTAGCTGAATTTGTAGCTATGCCGCACATCAAATCAACATTTTTTGCCGAAAAATTCTGAGCAATCTGTACTGCCACATTGTCGTCAAAACCGGCGTTCTGATAAATATACTTAAAATCCACGCCCTCTTGAAGCCCTGCTTCTTCGAGCCCCAAAAAAAAGCCGTTAAAGCAGTTATCAAGAGAAGGATGCTCGCCGTATTGAGAAATACCGATCACCGGAATGTCAGTTTGTGCCTCATTTTTATTTCCACAGGCAGCAAGAGAAAAAACGGAAAGTACAGATATTATTATTGATATTATTTTTTTCATTTTACAATCCTCCATAAATTTTTATGTTGTGAGAAAAGTAAGTCTTTGCCATCGTTTCGATAAAATATACATAGAAAATACCTCTGAATAAAAAAATAATCCTGTCCCTTAAAATCAAGGGACAGGAGAAAAACCTGCGGTGCCACCCAAGTTGGTATGAAAATACCCGCTCATAACCGTACCATCATACGATTCCGCTCTGATAACGGGTGCGGAATACCCGTTGACTGCTACTCACACAAAATGCTTTCGGTCACCCTCAGAAGTCCATTCGCTAACCGCACAGCTGCCGCCTCACACCAACCGACGGCTCTCTGAAAACCACTCTGAAAGCTACTTACTCTTCATCTCAGGTTTAAAGATATTATGGACACATAATAATACCCTTGAATGACTTTGTCAAGCACTTTTGCGATTTTATGAATTAAATATTTAAATTGATTGCTTGTTTTTTCTTTTCCTGTGAGTAAAAACTCGGAAAATAATCTTGACGGATCCCTTAAAACATATTAAGCTTATGACATATACAGAGTAAAAGTATTTTTTTGATACAAAATAAGTGTAT
The DNA here is from genome assembly GCA_029264685.1 of Candidatus Limivicinus sp. Taxonomy (GTDB): domain Bacteria; phylum Bacillota; class Clostridia; order Oscillospirales; family Oscillospiraceae; genus Limivicinus. Next base: position 3,788 of record JARHZW010000067.1, on the reverse strand, counting down.
TTTCAAAATATTACATAAATGGTTTATACTTAATGGTTGAATCGGAGGTACAAATGGGAGTAAAGCTGGAAAAACGGAGTAAAAACACAATGATTATGGCGCTGTCTTTTGTCTGCACCATGCTTATGTGTTTAATTTTGGCGGTTTTAGCCGGACTTGCCCCCTTTGGGGATAACACTCTTGTTATATCCGATTCCGCTTCCCAGTACACCAGCTTCTGGTCATATCTAAGAGCTATGCTGAAAGGGGAGCAGGATCCTTTTTATGCACTTGAGATGACGATGGGCAATAATGTGGTCGGACTAATAGGATACTACTGCATAAGCCCGTTTAACCTTCTGTTTTTGCTGTTTCCCGTAAGTAAAATGCCTTTGGCTATTCATCTTATTTTGATGCTGAAGCTTTGTTTCGGCAGCCTTTTTATGTCCCTTTTCTTTAAAAACAGTCACGAGCTTTCCATAAAGAGTCTTATTTTTACAACTGCATATGCCTTCTGCGGATACATTCTCAGTTATTCATGGTGCCTTATGTGGCTTGACGGCTTTATGCTTCTACCGCTTATTGCCCTTGGGTTAAAGCAGATTAGCAACGGAAAAAAGCCATGGCTGTACATTTTCTCTCTTGGCGTGGCCATTATATGCAATTACTACACAGGCTTATGCTCTGCATATTCTCAGTTCTCTATTTTGTAAGTCTGCTTATATCCAACGGCGGAAAACCAAAATTCAGAACCTTATCCTCTTTCGCCCTAAGCTCACTATGTGCCGGCGGCATTTCTGCCTTTGTTATTCTTCCTGCACTTATGTCAATGCAAAACGGGAAAAGAATTCCTTTTTCGGAGCTGCTTAAACAACAGCTTGTTTCTTTTTCTGATTTCTTTATAAGCAAATTGCCTGAAAGTCTGCAAAGTACCGCTTTTACTTCCTTTTTTCCCTATATACTGGCGATTTGTGTAGTAACAGTCTTCGGTTTGATGGTATTTTTCTGCACGAGGAAAAGAATAAATATCAAAATAAGGGTCGGCATTTTTACCCTGTTTACCATATTGGTTTTAGCTTACGGGGCTATATATGAGAGCAACGGCTTCTTTATGCAGAAACTATTGATAGGTTTTGCCGATTCAGCTGAAATGACAAACGGGTATCCTGCGCTTTACTCCGGAATTTTTCCTTTAATGATGGCAGTTTACTTTTTTATAAGCGACAAGCCAAACAGACACAGGAAACTGTCCGCTGCTTTTCTATTACTAACACTGATTTTTTCAATGCATTTTAAAGTTCCCAATATGGTCTGGCACGGCTTCACCACAAACAGTATGTTCAATTACAGATACACCTTTATCTTCAGCTTCGTTCTTATTTCTTTAGGTGAGGAGGCATTCTGTAATTTAAACAGTTTTTCGCTGAAGCAGGCCGGAGTACTTACAGCCTTTGCAGCGGCACTTCTTATTCTTGCCAAAGCTTCACCAAAAACTCTGGCCGACAATTCTCAGTACTTATTTGTACTGCTTGAGGTAGTTTTCATCTGTTTACTGTTGTATTTCATTTTCAACTTCTCCGAAAATAAATATGTCAAAAACGGACTTTGGACCGCACTTGCCCTGTGCTGCACCGTTTCTATTGCATGGCAGGGAGTGCTCGGCTTGAAGAAACTGTGCGGCGATGAATCAATGTCCGATTTTCAGGCTGAAATTTCAGAGCTTGAAGCCAAAGCCCTGTCTGTTAAGGGGCACGATCAAGGACTTTACAGAGCGAATATAGGCACAAAAATCAACTCTCCCATGATGTGCGGGTATAACGGTATGAGCCATTTCAGTTCTAACGAAGAGACCACGGTTGTTGATTTTATGAAGACAATGGGTGTTGCCTCATATGAAAACATATGGTCAAGCGTTGCTTTTGGCAGGACAAGCGCATTAGACACTTTCTTCGGTATCAAATATACCACTGAGCCGGATAATCTTCCTATGTACCAAAAACTTTCTTCTGATATTTATAGGACTGAAAATGTATTCCCCCTTGTCTTTACCGCTGACATGACAGTTTTAAACACGGAGATAAATTCTCCAAATCCATTCGTAAACCAGAACAAACTGTTTAAAGCTGTCTATCCTCGGGGATTGGATATTTTTACCCCTTCGGATTTAATTGCAAAGGAATACCATAATCTTGAAAAAATCTCCGAAAATGAATATAAGCTTATAGATAAATCCAAGGACGGAATAATTGCATACCGCTACAGAGCCACAGGCGAGGATGCCGTATATTTTTATAACTCCGAATTTAAGGATCACAGCGGCAAGCTCTACCTGAACGGCAAATATGTCAGCGATATGAGCAGCGAGTTTGACTGCAGGACAATTTACCTTGGCAGCTTTAAAACAGGTGAGGAATTTACCCTTGAGCTTGTACTGGAAAGCGGAAGCGAAGGCACTTTAGGCGATGATGTCTATGTCAGCCACGAAAACGCTGCGGCTCTCAAAGATTACTCCAAGCTTATCTCCGAGAGAGCGGGTGAAACCATGTCCGACACAGACTCCCATATAATTACTAAGCTTAATGTCGGTTCTGATGACCAATATCTGCTTTATACTATTCCATACAGCAAAGCATGGCATGTAAGCGTTGACGGAAATAAAACCGAAGCGCAAAAAGCCTTTGGACTGATGTTGTCCGTGCCGCTTCAGGCAGGGGAGCACACAGTAGAGATAAAATTCGTTCCGCCCGGTCTATATGCCGGCGCTATTATAAGCGGACTGAGTCTGCTTTCTGTTTTGACTGCTGTTATAATTACGGTCAGAAAGAAAAAAGCATAATCTTTTGTAATTCATTCTTATATCAGGGCGAACACGGTCGTTGACAAAGTTTTTTTGCAGGAATATAATTATTTGGAGTTTAATTTTACCGTTTTACATGGAGAAAGTATGGTGGAGACATGAATACAGCTACAGAAGTCTTTGGCTCAATGGTCTTTAATGACTCGGTAATGAGGGCGCGTCTGCCGAAAGATGTGTTTGAACAGGTTCAGCGCTCTATAAAAGAAGGGAAGCGGCTTGACAGCGCTGCTGCCTATGTGGTTGCCAATGCCATGAAGGATTGGGCCATAGAAAAGGGCGCAACTCACTTCAGCCACTGGTTTCAACCTATGACAGGCTTTACAGCCGAAAAGCACGACAGCTTTATTTCTCCTGTTGACGGCGGACGGGTTATTATGGAATTTTCCGGAAAGGAACTTATTCACGGTGAGCCTGACGCTTCCAGTCTGCCATCCGGTGGCCTTAGAGCAACCTTTGAAGCAAGAGGCTATACTGCGTGGGACCCTACCTCCTACGCCTTTATAAAGGACAATGTGCTTTGTATTCCGACGGCTTTCTGTTCATACGGCGGTGAAGCACTGGACAAAAAAACTCCGCTGCTGCGCTCCATGGAAGCAATCAACCGTCAGGGCATGAGGATAATGGCCCTTTTCGGAAACAGCGATGTAAACTCTGTTAAACCAACGGTGGGAGCTGAACAGGAATATTTTCTAATTGACAAAGAAGTATACGAAAAGCGCAAGGACCTTATTTATACGGGACGAACCCTTTTCGGAAGCTGTCCTCCGAAAGGACAGGAGCTGAACGACCACTATTTTGGTGCCATAAAACCCCGAGTAGCGGATTTCATGGCTGATCTTGATACTGAGCTGTGGAAGCTTGGCGTGTTAGCCAAGACCGAACACAATGAAACTGCACCGGCGCAGCATGAGCTTGCCCCAATATTTACAACCACAAATATTGCCGCTGACCA
>JARHZW010000064.1 GCA_029264685.1 Candidatus Limivicinus sp. | reverse complement strand
GGCCAGAAGCTGTCAGTAACCCAAAAATATGCCTGCCGTGAGAGGCGTTCATTTCCAGCCCCTGAGCTATTTCGGCCGCTGTTGTCTTGACCATCCTGAAAAGCCCGTGACCATACCTAAAATGCTGAGACTTATTGAGAGCCAGACCGAGGGCATGATGAAAGGGGAGGACTTCACGGGCGGCGGCGCCGAAAATCCCTACTGCTCCTTCCACGCAAACTATATGCGGCGGAAAGACGGCAGCCTGAAAGCCCTGAAACGGGCGGAAGACCAGTGCTGCTGCTGTACAGGCTCAGACGATTCACGGCTTTTCGTTGCAAATCAGTGGAGCGGTGAGGGGGAGAGCTTCTCCCCTGACGGCACAATGTGCGACACTTCCGCACTGGACGAATTTCTGGAGCAGGCAAGGCTGAACACCCTTGCGGTGTCGGGCATGGTGTTTCAGGACTGCTTTAATTTTGACCTTAAACGAGTGCAGCGCTGCTACATATGTGAGGTGGACATGGATTACGGAATGGTGCCGTTTTGTGCCTATAATCTGACAAATCTTGAGGGAAAGCCGCTGTATAGGAAATGAAAGTTACAGATTTGGAAGCTCTTATTATGGAGCTTGAAAATACGGAAAAATTAGACAGGGAAGAAATAGAAAAAATTCAGCTGAGAAAGCTGAATGAGGTTCTGGAAAAAGAGCAGCGGCGAAAGGGTTTTTACAGCCATTTGCCCCCGAAGCTTTCCGCCTTGGATGAGCTTGAAGCGCTGCCCTTTACAAGCCCTCAGGATTTGCGGAATAACTCTGCGGCTATGCTTTTGCTGTCTCAGTCCAAGGTGGAGCGGGTGCTGACCGAGCGCAGCTCCGGCACAACAGGAGAGCCGAAGCGGCTGTATTATACCGCCGAGGATTTGGAAAATACTGTAAGACTGTTTATGGCAGGACTGGGGGAGTTTGTTTATTCCGGTTCCGTTACCTATATTGCCATGCCTTTTTCAGGTCCTAACGGTCTGGGGGTGCTGATAGCTCAGGCGGTGGAGCGGCTTGGGGCCAGAGCCGTAAAGGCAGGGCCTTTTCTGAGTCTTGGGGAAATCAGGGGCATTTTTCAGCGGGAAAAGCCCGACTGCTATGTGGGTATGCCGGGAAATCTGCTGTTCATTCTCCGCAGCCTTGGGAAAATGAGCCTTCAGCGGGCGCTGATAAGTGGTGACGCAAGCCCGAAAATTGTGGAAGAAAGCTGTGAAAGACTTCTGGGCACAAGGCTTTTCCCCCATTACGGCTCACGGGAAATGGCGCTTGGGGGAGCCATCACCTGTCAGGCTCATCAGGGGATGCACCTGCGTGAAAACCATGTCATTGCGGAGATAGTGGACGAAAAGGGCAGGAGAGTTCCGAACGGTCAGTGGGGAGAGCTGGTTATCACCACCATAGGCATGGAGGCCATGCCCCTTATTCGCTATAAAACAGGGGATTACACCAGAATTCTGCCCTGTAAATGCCCATGCGGAAGTGAAATTCTCCGTCTGGATGAAGTCCGCCGCATGGAGCATGGCGAAATTTTCAGACTGGAAGAGGAGCTGTTCTCTCTGCCGCAGCTGTGCGACTTTGCAGCGGAACGGACAGGGGAGGGGATTTTCCTTCAATGCCTTGTAAATGGAAAAATCAGGGAAAAAGAAATTGAGCACAGCGCAAAAAACGCCATGCCCAATGAAAAATTTCGTGTTAAGATTGTTAATGAGGATGAAAATTCAACGCCCCTGTGTGCAGGAAAACGAAAAATCCAACAGGGAGAATAAAAGCCTGCTTTAAGCACATTTAATCGGAAATTACCCATGCCTTTTCCGATTTGAACGCTTTTATCAGCACCGAAACAAGCAAAATGAGAAACAGCACCATAGCAATGTAAAACCCGAAATGCAGCACACGGGTATCAAAAGCCCATTTTCCGCTCACATTCCTTACAATGTTGAACCGCCCCCAAGCGAGAAGCAGCAGCGGAATATTGGCAAATGCGCTGACTGCTGCGGTGATTTTTGACCAAAGCCGATTTTCACGGGAAAAGGCGAAAAAGCCGATAAAAATCATAGGCAGCAGAAAATAATGAATATAATGTACGCCCCACAGATAGCCGGTCACCTTGGGGTTATGGCTGAACCAAGGGAGAAAAAGGCTTAAACAGGCGGTAATAAAGCTTATTTTGCAAAAATCGTATTTTTTCAAAATATCATCTCCTTTTTTGAAATTATATCATATGAAAAGCTATATAAATCTTAAATATTGTTTAAGCTTTATAAATTGCGGCTCTCTGAAAGCAGCTGCACACTGCCTGAACGCTGCGTCAGGGTCGGCGGACTAATTTAATGGTTTACATCGTGCCTGCGCCGTTATATAATCAGAGAACTAAGTACAGCTGATTTTACGGAAGCTGCAAGGAAGGGAATGAATGATAAATGGAAGAAAAATACAGATATTTTAAGGGCCCGTGGCTGAAATGGCTTATGCTTGGACTGGGAATCGCCCATTTGTTCCTGCTGAAAGAGAACATCCAAAACTGCATAATCTCTGCTCAGTCGGGGATTTACAGTCCCTCTGAGCTGGAAAAGTACCTGACGCAAAGGGAATTTTCCTGTGTTACCGGCGCTATGCTTGTAACTTTGTTTATCGGCAGCTTTCTCATAGACCTTTTTGCAAAGAGCAAAAGATGGGTTAAAAACGGCAATATGGTGCTTTTGATTTTGATGACTCTTGAGCTGGGTCTGCCCCTGCTTATCCTTCGCCCTGCAATGAGGGGGATGGGCATTGTATGGGTGGTGCTTTTTGCCCTTACATTGCTTCTGACCGTCTGGAACTTTTATGAATTTCTTCGGGAAGCTAAGAAAATGAAGTCAGATAATGGCTCAAAGCAGTGAAAGCGCCGAAGTTTTAAATCATAATGTACATTTTCGGGGTCTGCGCCCCTTTAAATTAAAGTGAGCTGACAGCGTTTAATTGCACATAATATGAATAATGATTTTTTAGTATAGATAAGGTGAATGAATGAAGCAGAGAATTAACCGACCTCAGGCATCGGACAATCCTCTGGGAACTGCGCCCGTTTTTCAGCTGATTGCGAAATTTGCAATACCTACTATTATAAGTATGCTTGTGAATTCCGCCTACAACATGACCGATCAGGTGTTTATCGGCCACAGCGTAGGTATGCTTGGCAATGCGGCAACAAATGTTGCTTTTCCCATTGTGAACTTTTCCGGAGCTTTCTGCCAGCTGCTGGGAGTGGGCACAGCCGCAAATTTTAATATGAGCATGGGAGCAAATAAAAAGGATGAGGCCGAGAGATTTGTAGGAACAGGCCTTAGCCTTATACCCCTTGCGGGACTTATAATAATGACTCTGGTCTTGTGCTTTAAAACAAGGATTCTGGAGCTGTTCGGCGCTACTGCTTCGGTGCTTCCCTATGCGAAAATGTACCTGAGCATTACGGTGTTCGGAATTCCCTTCCAGATGTTTTCCTTTGCAGGCAGCTTTCTTGTCCGTGCCGACGGCAGCCCTGCCTATTCCATGGCCTGCACCTCCGCAGGGGCGGTTCTGAATATTTTTCTGGACTGGCTGTTCATGTTCAAGTTCAATCTGGGCATTCAGGGGGCGGCAATGGCAACGGTGGCAAGTCAGGTCTTTTCGGGCCTGCTGTGCCTGAGCTATTTCTTCCGCTTCAAAACCTTTAAAATCAGCTTCAGACATCTGGGATTTCGGCTGAAATATGTGTTTCAAATCGCAAAACTGGGGCTTTCAAACTTTTTTAATCACCTTATGATGATGCTTGTAAATATTGTGATGAACAACACCCTGACCCACTACGGCGCCCTGTCCGTTTACGGAGGGGATATTCCTCTGGCGGTGTCGGGGGTGGTGGGAAAGGTGAACAATATCATGTCCGCCGTCACAATCGGGCTTGCTCAGGGAGCGCAGCCCATTTGGAGCTACAACATGGGGGCGAAAAACTATGCCCGTGTGAAGTCCACCTACAAAAAAGCCCTCTCCGCCGCACTGGTGATGAATATGCTGACCTTTATCCTGCTCCAAACCTTCCCCAGACAAATTGTGAGCATTTTCGGCACGGGAGATGAGCTGTATTTTGAATTTGCGGAACGCTATACACGGATTTTCCTGTTTATGGTGTTCGTTTTCGGTGTTCAGATAATATCCGTAAACTACTTTACGGGTATAGGAGAGGTGAAGAAGGGAATTGTCCTGTCCCTGTCCCGTCAGGGCCTGTTCATGCTTCCGCTTCTGGTGCTTCTGCCCCGCTTTTTCGGTCTGGACGGGGCGCTGTATGCAGGGCCTGCGGCGGATTTGATGGCCTGCCTGCTGGCTGCCGTTCTGGTGCATCGTGATTTCAGAAAGTTTGACCGTAAAAATTTATAAAAAGAGAGCGTACCGCCTTTTCGGGCAGTACGCTTTTTTTCGTCTCTGAAGCCTTGCGGGATTTGACGCAGGAGCAAGGATATTTTTAAATGGCAGGAGCAAAGATAGAAAAGAAAATTTAAACCGCAGGAGCAAAGATTTTTTCGGCAGCTAAAAACAAAGCGTACCGCCTTTTTCGGCGGCACGCTTCGCAAAAAATAGAAAGGAAATTATGCCATGAAGCAGATGGGTATCAACCCATGAATCCGTTCATGGTCTCGTCGTCAAAGTCCTGAGGAGGCTGAACATTGCCCTGATTTCCGGTGTTGCCCTGGTTGTTTCCGTTGTTCTGGGGCTTTTGGGTCTCGGACTGGTTGATTTTCAATGTCACATTGGCTTCCACCTTGTCACCGGCTTTGCCGAAAGCGGTGCATCTGTATTCACCGGCGCTGTCGGCGGTAAGACCGGAGGCCACAAGCTTGGTGCTGCCGCCCTCAAGATCGGTGAGGACGCTGATACCGTACTGCTTGCTGAAGCCGTTTTCGTCAAAGCTGATCTGAGCCCATGAGCCGTTGGCCTGCTTCTTTTCCCATTTGAAGCCTTCCAGATCGCCCTCAACAACAAAGCCGAAAAGGTAACGGCCGTCCATGCTCTTGTAGCCTACTTCACGCTCCTCACCGGTGGGGTTAGCCAGAACGGTGAGCTTTTTGGCGTTGGCGTCGGGAGAAGAGGTGGGCGCAGGGAGCTGACCCTGAGTGTTGGTGTTGGTGTTGGGATTGGGAGAGGGAACAGCAGGGGCGTTAGGGTTGCCGGTCTGGTTCTGAGGAGCGGCAGGCTTTTCGCCCATGTCCTTGAGCTTGAACTCAAGCACGGAAATGCGCTGCTCCAGTCTTGCGATCTCGTTGTTGAGATTTTCGGACTGAAGTCCTGCGTTTTTTCTGACGGACACGGTGGCTACAATGGAAAAGATGAGAGCCACAAGCGCCAGCACGCCTGCGATCATGGGCAGAAAATCCAGAGGAGATCTGCTGACAGGCTCTTCCTCCACCTCAGGCATGGGCCGCTGTCTTACTTCATAAAGGGTCTTGCCGCAGACAGGGCAGGAGAGAGAGGTGTCGGGTATTTCATTTTTGCAGAATTTACAAATCATAATGAAACCTTCCTTCTTTGATGTAAATGATTTCTATTATATTTATACATTATACATGGAATAGGCCAATACCGCAAGGGTTCAATTTATAAAGTTTTTTTAAGTTTTGCATATCTTAAAACTATTCTTGACTTTTTCCCCTTTAAAGGATATAATTTCATGAGAAATAAATGTGGAGGTGTGTCTAATGAAGCACATTACAACTCTCAATACCCGCAACCTTTGCGAGAGCGCCAAGAACGGCGGCTGCGGTGAGTGCCAGACTTCCTGCCAGAGCGCCTGCAAGACCAGCTGCGGCATTGCCAACCAGCCCTGCGAGAAAGCGGAATAAGGTTTCGCATTTTAGCCGG
>JARHZW010000050.1 GCA_029264685.1 Candidatus Limivicinus sp. | reverse complement strand
GGACCCTTCTGCGTTTATTACCGTTTCAACGGTGGGTGAGGTTATAGGCCAGTGGAACCCCCATAAAAAAAGAATTCAGTAAAACTGTCGGCGGAATAATTGCTCCTCGGCAGCTTTCACGGACAGGAAAAAAGCTTCTGTTGTATTGATACGACAGAAGCTTTTAAATTTATTTAAACTGTAATCAGTGGGTAAGGAAGAAAGTGAGACCGAAAAGAAGACCGATTATCCATGTTGCAGGCTTTACTTCCTTTGCTTTGCCGGTAAAAATTGAAATGATAGTAAAGGAGATAAGACCAAAGCCTATGCCGTAGGCGATGGAATATGAAAACGGCATCATAGCCATGGTGAGAAATGCGGGAACAGATATTTCGGCAGAGCTCCACTCAATGTCACGGACACAGTTCATCATCAGAACGCCTACATAGATAAGGGCAGCGGCAGTGGCGCAAGAGGGGATAAGCTGAGCAAGGGGAGCAAGGAACATGGCTACAAAGAAGAAAAATGCGGTCGAGAGAGCTGTAAGACCGGTTCTGCCGCCCTCGCCTACGCCGGCGGAGCTTTCCACGAAGGTGGTGACAGTTGATGTTCCGCATACAGCACCTATGGTTGTTGCGATGGCGTCGGACATCATGGCCTGATTCATTTTAGGCACATCTCCGTTTTTGTCAAGCAAATTTCCTCTTGCACAGGCACCGTAAAGCGTTCCCAGAGTGTCGAACATATCCACCATGCAGAAAGCAAGGGAAGTGGATAAGATTGCAAATATAAATGCTCCTACGCCGTTCTGTTCTATATAGGGGGTAAAGTTAAAGCCCTCGGTGAAAACCTTTCCAAATGCTTCACGACCGAAATCGCCGAAAGCGGTAAAGGGATTGAACGAAAAGCCTGTGCCGAAGCCATCGTAAAAACCGGGTATGGTAAAGCCTAAAAGATAGTATGCGGCAGTTCCGCCCAGAATACCAAAGAGAACACTTCCCTTAATCTTGCGCTGGCTCATAATGGCAATAGCGAGAACCGAAGCCAGAGTAACAAGAACAGGCATAATACTTCCCCAGCTTACATTACCGGAAAATAAATTAAGAGAGGTAAGACCTACAAGGGTGGCACCGTTATCGACTATAATGCCTGCGTTCTGCATACCGAGGAAGGCGATAAAAAGTCCGATACCGGCAGGTATAGCGGTGCGGACAGCTTTAGGAATGGCATCAAATATCTTTTTTCGCAGTCCGGTAAGAGTTAGAATAATGAAAATGAAGCCGTCCAGCATCACAAGCACAAGGGCATTGGCGTATGTAAAACCAAGGCCGAAGCAGACGGTGTACACAAAATAGGCGTTAAGACCCATACCTGAGGCGAGAGCCAAGGGCAGATTCGCCATCAGTGCCATTAAAACGGTGCCTATGATTGCGGAAAGTGCAGTGGCAATGTAAATGGCGTTGTAGGATACAGTGCCAAGCTCTGAGAACATACCTGCATTGACCATCAGGATGTATGACATTGCCATAAATGTTGTGAAGCCGGCTACAAGCTCAGTGCGAACCGTTGTACCCCGCTCCTTCAGGTGAAAAAATTTTTCCATAGTGATGTCCTCTCTTCTCTATAATAAAAACACAACTTTAATAATACGAAAGTTTGACATAAAAAGCAAGTATAAAAGCACATCCGCCTGAAAAATTATGGCGGATGTGCTGATTGTATATCTACATGGCTTCTATTTCTTTGATTATGTACTCATTTCCGGTTACAAGGAAGGTTTTACTGCTGTGACAGTATGGACATTCTCTGCCGTACTCCAATGTAGGGTAGGTCTGCATACAGTCTTCGCAAAAAGTGACTGCTTTTATAGGCTCGACTCTAAGCTCGGTTTCTTTTAACAGCTCGGAGCGGCGTCTGGCATATTTCCAGAAATCCACCAGATAGTCCGGTATTATTGCGCTTACTTCTCCTACCTGTACGGTAACCGAATTTACAGCCGTTAATTTGTTCTCAACAGCCAGTTTTTCAACCGTTTCAATAATATAAATTACAGTTCCTAATTCATGCATTATTTTCTCAGAACCTTATTTTTAAGTATTTTTATCTTCCTTTTTGCCATGTATGGCATGATAGCCTTCATTTTGTCGTCGATATTCCACATGGTGGAGGCTTCCGGCAAATCACGGCTGAGCTTGATAGCGTCAAATTCGCACTTGGTGGTACAGAGACCGCAGCCTATGCACTTGTGCTCGTCAACCTCGGCAGCGCCGCATTTGAGGCATCGGGAGGCCTCTTTTCTGATCTGCTCCTCTGTCAGGGGCAGGCGGTCATTAGAGAAGGTTTTGACTTTCTTAATGTCGTGAGCGGGAATCTGACGTTTACAGGAATCGTATCCGCCGAGAGGTATGGCCACCTTGTCCTTGTCAAGCTCGATAAAATCTCTGCGGTTGCGACCGATTGTAAGACTTTGACCCACCTGGACAAAACGATGCAGAGAAATTGCGCCTTCCCGACCCTGAGCGATTGCGTCTATGGCAAATTTGGGACCTGTAAGAACGTCTCCGCCTACGAAAATATCCTTCTGTGCGCTCTGGTATGTCAGTTCCTCTGCAAGTGCAAGGCCCTTTTCGGTCTTCTTCAAATCGCCTGTATCCAGCTTTCCCCAGTCAATCTTTTGCCCGACTGCGCCGATAACGCTGTCAAGCTCTATGGTCTCATACTGTCCTGTTCCCACAGGCTTCCAGCGGCCTTTTTCGTCAGCCTCGCCAAGCTCCATAATCTCCACTCTTATTCCGAAAACCTTGCCGTCTTTACCCAGAATTTCGGCGGGAGAATTCAGAAAGCGGAACTTAACGCCCTCGTTTACTGCTTCTGCGTATTCTTCAGGATCGGCAGGCATCTCAGCTTCAGTGCGCCTGTACAGCACATATGTATTCTCGGCACCCAGACGAACGGCCGTGCGGCAGGCATCCATGGCAACATTGCCTCCGCCGATTATTGCACAGCGTTTGCCGATTTCAGGTTTTTTACCCAGATTTACTTCACGCAGAAATTCCACAGCGCCAAACACTCCGACTAAATCTTCACCCGGAATGTTCAGAGAAGCGGACTTCTGAGCGCCTATGGCAAGGTAAAAGCCTTTTACGCCTTCGTCACGGAGCTGCTGAATGGTGATGTCTTTACCTATCTCTACTCCGCAGATGAATTCAACGCCCATCTGCTTTAATACTTCTATTTCAGCATTTACAACATCCTTTTCCAAACGGAAATTGGGAATACCCAGAGTTAACATACCGCCGGGTACGGGGTTTTTGTCGTAAACCTTAACCTTGTAGCCCATGTTTGCAAGGAAGTAGGCACAGCTCATACCGGCAGGACCGGCACCTATAACGGCAATTTTTTCTTCGTAGCCTTCATAGCTGGATTTGAAGTTCCAGAGGGGAGGAATATAACGGTTCTCCTCTTTTAATTCTAATTCCGCCACAAATTTTTTGATTTCGTCAATGGCTACAGGCTGATCTATCCTGCCTCTTGTGCAGGCGTCTTCACAGCGACGGTTGCAAATGCTGCCGCAGACAGCAGGGAAGGGATTGTCCTTTTTAATGAGAGCCAGAGCCTCTTTATATCTTCCCTCGGAGGCCATCTGTATATATCCCTGCACAGGAATGTGGGCAGGACAGCTGGCCTTGCAGGGAGCGGTTCCGGTATCGTAGCAGTTGATACGGTTGTCGTTTTTGTAGTTGGGATTGTGCCTTTCGGGACCCCACTCCAATTCGTCCGGCAGGTCAACCTTTGGATATTTAACAGGGCCGTCCTTGGTGCACAGCTTCTGACCGAGCTTTACTGCACCTGCGGGGCATATTTCCACGCAGCGGCCGCAGGCAACGCAGTTATCCTTGTTTACATGGGCAATATATGCACTGCGGGACATATTGGGTGTGTTAAAATATTGGGATGTACGCAGGGCAAAGCATACGCCGGGGGCGCAGTTGCATATTGCGAATATTCTCCGTTCACCGTCAATGTTTGTGATCTGGTGGCAGTAGCCCAGATCCTCCGCCCGTTTAAGAACTTTCAGAGCTTCTTCCTTTGTGCAGGGCTTGCCCAGACCGGATTCAACCATATAGTCCGCAAATTCGCCAAGGCCTACGCACCAGTAATCCTTAATGTCGCCTGAGCCTACATTCCTGTGAGTTTCGCAAAGTCTGCACGCACATATACCAAGGCCGATATGACCGTCGTATTTATCCAGCCAGTAGGAGATATGCTCAATGCTAACAGACTCGGACTGAGCCGGAATTGCCTTTTCAACAGGTATAATGTGCATACCTATTCCGCCGCCGCCGGGAGGAACCATGGGAGTAATTTTCTCAAGAGGCAGAAATGACATCCGCTCAAAGAAATCGCAGATTTCCGGATGCTGTTCCGACACTTCGGGATTCATGTTTGCAACTTCTGCAAAGCCCGGAACATAGATGGGCAGAAGGTAGCGTTTATACTCCTGAGTGTGAGGATTGCCGCATTCCCCCCAATGGTATTCCAGAAAACCGATTTTAGCCATTTCTGCGAGCTTGGCTTCAAGTCTGGTTTCTTCCCAGCCGGTCATTTTGGCAAGCTGTTCCAGAGAATAGGGCGTTCTCATCTTCATGGTGAGAGCAATGTCCACCATGTCGTCATCAAGAACATTCATCAGACCCCAATACTCAGGGTCCCCGGTGTCCATGGGTACGAGACCTAATTTTTTGGGAATTCTGTCGGTCATCTTTTTACCCAGCTTCAAAAGTTTTTCCTTATCAGTTACCATAAATATGTTCCCCCTATGTAGTTTTTGCGTATTACCTCTTATTGTTAAGAATATCACACAACAGGCAAAATGTCACTAAAAATTATTAAAAATATATAAAAATTTTGAATATATCCAACAAACCAAACAAAATCTGTAAAGTGTAAAGATACCTGTTTGCGTAAGACAAAACAAACGGCGCAAAGCGGTAAAGAATACCGTATTGCGCCAAAAAACTGTCATTTGGGAATCATGGTTCCTCTGTGGTCTATGCTGTATTCTCCCTGCAAAAGGATTTGAGAAACAGGCACAATTTTGTACCCCTGAGCCTGAAGGGATTCTATTATAGCGGGCAGTGCCTCCGGCGTATGCTCCGCAGCATTATGGAAAAGAATAATGCTGCCCGGTTCGACCTTATCCAGAACTCTGCGCCGGATTTCATCGGCTTCAATGCCTTTCCAGTCCAGACTGTCAACGCTCCACTGTATGGCGGTCATACCTATGCTGTTTATGGCTTTTATAACGTGGTCGTCGTATTCACCGTATGGGCAGCGAATAAGGGTGGGTCGTTTACCCGTCAGCTTTTCTATTTTGTCGTTGCAATTATTTACATCTGCAACAATCTGATCTTCCGTAAGCTTTGAAAAATGGGCATGAGTTGATGAGTGGTTCATCAGCTCGTGACCCGCGGCGGAAAGAGCACTCACAGATTGGGGGTATTTATCTACCCAGTCTCCTACGAGGAAAAAGGTTGTGCTTATGTTATATCGGTTCAGTATGTCTATAAGAGTTTGGGTATCCTCGTTGCCCCAGCCGGCATCAAAGGACATGGCTACAACTTTGTCTTCACGCTGTACATTGTAAATGGGAAGCAGTCTTTCAGTGGCTGAGGCACCCACAATGGAAGGACTGTTGACCGCCCAGAAAATGAGAACCACGACCAGAATCATTCCCAACGCTGAAAACAATTTTCTGTTCTTTTGAAAAAAACCTCTGATGTCAATCAATATAATCACTCCTTTTTGTACAGGTTATGAGCAGGAGCGTATAAATATGAAGACTAATATGCAAAGGGACAAAATGTGTTAAGTATTAGATAATAGCCTGCATCTATTGAAATTTTGTGCTTATCCGAGTACAATGTAATTACAGTTGCGTAGAAAATTTTTCAAGGAGGTAAAATGATGGATAAAAACAGTTTTCTCTATAAAAGTATCCTTACTATTTTAAACTATGAACTGGTTCCGTGGGAAGCCGACATGCACGAGGACAGCAAACTTGATTATTCTATCCTCAGCATGAGAAATATTTATGATTTTGCTACTACAATGGATATAAAAGATGTGGAGCCTATTCTGCGCCGTCAGGTGGAATACAACAACGCTCTTGCCAACGAGGGACTTGAAAAAGAGGGTGGAGCAAACATCGGAAAGATAATGATGGAGCAAAGCTCTAATGTTCACAATATTGCAAGAGCAAGGACTGTTGCGGCATTGGATGCCTGGGCTTTCGGTTCTACTCTGCCTGTTATAGTAAACTGCGACAGCGTTTATCAGGGGATCGGCGTGTGCCTTCCTATTCAGGAATATGTTATGGAGGATGATCTGGGAGAGGAAATGTATTACAGAGCTCTTGCCATATCCAATCTGACAGCCATATGCTTTAAAAAGAAAGTAGAAGACGATGCGGAACTCAGCGGCGCTGTATGCGCAGGACTTGGAGCGGGTGCGGCTATATGCTACCTGAGAGGCGGCGGATATGGCGATATTGCCAAGGTGCTGGAAAGAACCTACAGAATTACTCAGGGTCTTAACTGCACTGATGATGAACCCTTAGGCGCTGCGAAGCTTGCTCTGGGTGTTGAGGCAGGTCTGCTTGCCATGGAACTCTGGTATGCCGGCAGACTTTAAATTCAAACGAACAAATTATATAAAAATCCGGCTTCCGTACAGGGCAGCCGGATTTTTTCATATCTGCACTTTTAAATTTAAGAAAATCTTATGAATTTATAAAGAAATTTGTGGGGACAAAAAATACCCGCTCTGATATAATTATAGCAGCTAAATTGGAGGGAGGTCAAAAAATGACGGCATCCGTACTCATAGTTGACGATGAAAAGGAAATAGCAGATTTGATTGCACTTTACCTGCAAAATGAAGGCTACACTACATATAAATTTTATAACGCATCCGATGCTCTGGAATGTGTGGGCAGCAACAGTATTGATCTGGCTGTTTTAGATGTGATGCTTCCGGATATGGACGGCTTCAGTCTGCTGAGAAAAATACGGGAAAAGTATTTCTTTCCAATAATTATGTTAACCGCAAGGGTTGAGGATATGGATAAAATAACAGGTCTCAGTCTGGGCGCAGATGATTATATTACAAAGCCCTTTAATCCTGTGGAGCTGGTGGTCAGAGTAAAAACCCAGCTCAGACGATACAGACAGTATAATAAGGGGGCAGATACGGAAATTGATCGGCACAGAATAGATATTCGAGGGCTTTCCGTAGACAGGGAGAGCCATAAGTGCTGGCTTTTTGAAAAGGAACTGAACCTTACGCCTATGGAATTTTCCATTCTCTGGTATTTGTGCGAAAATCAGGGAAAGGTAGTTCCTACTGAGGAATTGTTTGAAAAGGTATGGGGAGAAAAGTATCTGGACAGCAATAACACTGTGATGACCCATATAGCAAGGCTGCGGGAAAAAATGAGAGAGCCTGCCAGAAAACCAAAGTATATTAAAACCGTGTGGGGAGTGGGATATACCATTGAATAAAGCAGAAAAAAATTCGCTTAAAAGCAGAAACAAAAGGGCCTTAATGAGGTGCATAGTTGCAGAAATCATATATATGGCTGCGGTGTTGGTGTTTCTGATAATGTGTCGTGAACTGTGCAATTCCGTTATCTGGTATTGGGAAGACCCGATGTATAGATTACTGAAGTTTGTAGAATACAATGCTGCCTACGTGATAGCCCCGATTATGCTGCTTGGATGGGCAGTAATATCATACCGTTTTAATATAAAAATGTTATGTCAACTTGATGAGGTTGCGGGAGCAGCAGAAAAGCTGGTTTCTCAGCCTGAAGAACCAATAGTTCTGTCGGAAGAGCTGGCGGATATAGGCAATCAGCTTAATATTGTGAGGGAAAAAGGCTTAAACAATGCCAGAGCTGCAAAAGAGGCAGAACAGCGGAAAAACGACCTGGTAGTTTATCTGGCCCACGACCTTAAAACTCCTCTCACAAGTGTAATAGGCTACCTTAGCCTGCTTCGTGATGAGCCTGAAATATCCCTTGAAACAAGAGAGAAATACGAGAGTATTGCACTCGAAAAGGCAGAAAGACTTGAAGAACTGATAAATGAGTTTTTTGATATAACCCGCTTTAACCTGAGCAATATAAGCCTTGAGACAGAAGAAACCAACCTTAGCATGATGCTGCACCAGATTTGTAATGAATTTATTCCTATTTTACGGGAAAAAAACCTGAGAATAAAGGAAGATATTGATGAGGGAGTTAACATTGTATGTGACAGAGACAAGCTGGAGCGTGTCTTTGACAATCTGTTGAGAAATGCTGTTAACTATTGTTATGTAAACTCAGAAATAAATATTTCCCTGAAATCACAGAATGAATATGCGGTGATAAAAATAATAAATACGGGTAAAACCATACCCCCTGAGAAGCTGGGCAGAGTGTTTGAACAGTTTTTCCGTCTGGATTCCTCTCGCTCTACCAAAACAGGGGGTGCCGGTCTCGGACTCGCCATAGCCAAGGAGATAGTCGAACTCCATAAAGGCTCTATCACTGCTGAAAGTAATGACGAGTTTACCTGCTTTACAGTCAAACTTAAGAAATCCGTAAGAAATAATTAATCATTCCTCAAGTTATAATTAAGCCACCCTTAAAACAAAAAAGTTCCTGTTATGGTATGATATATACCGAAACAGGAACTTTTTTGCGCCTGAAGGAGGT
>JARHZW010000047.1 GCA_029264685.1 Candidatus Limivicinus sp. | reverse complement strand
ATCAAGCTTTGAGAAATGCGCTGTTAGCTCAGCTGGATAGAGCGTCTGGCTACGGACCAGAAGGTCAGGGGTTCGAATCCCTTACAGCGTGCCAAGCAGAAGACCGAGGATTTTTCCTCGGTCTTTTTTCTTTCCGTACTTGATAGTTTAAATTCAGCTATGAGCATATTTTCAATCTTCCGTCTTGTGCGGAAAAGCTTTTGAATTAACTGCTCACGACTCCGAGTTCGGCTCGGATACCGAACGATTTTCCTTTAAAAATCATTATTTAGGCCTCCGCCGCTGTTCTGCGGCGGTTTTCTGTTGTCCTCGGGGAGAAAGTGTGGTAAAATATTACCCCGAAAAAACAATCAGAGATGTCCGTATGTTTTACGGAAAAAGGAGTTATTGATTTGGAAACTATAAACCAGATACTGGCAAGGGAGCTTGACAGACCCCTGAGCCATATTGAAAATGTAGTAAATCTTCTGGACGAGGGCAATACGATTCCCTTTATCGCCCGTTACCGCAAGGAAATGCACGGAGCTATGGACGATACCTCTTTGAGAACTCTTGAGGAACGCCTTCAGTACCTCCGCTCATTGCAGGAGCGCAGGGAGACGGTGAAAAAATCCATAGAGGAACAGGGAAAGATGACAGAAGAGCTGTCTCTTGCCATTGATGAAGCGGAAACTCTGGCCTCACTGGAGGACTTATATAGACCATACAAGCCTAAACGCCGCACAAGAGCTACCATTGCAAAGGAGAAAGGCCTTGAGCCTCTGGCAGAGCTTCTTTTTGCACAGGGACAGGAGCTGCCTGCCCCGGAAGAGCTGGCGGCAGAATATGTAGACGCCGAAAAGGGCGTTGAGAGCGTGGAGGACGCCCTTGCAGGTGCGTCGGACATTATTGCCGAGCAGATATCAGACGATGCGGAGATCAGAAAAATACTCCGTGAGTTTATAGAAAATAACGCTTCCGTGGTGTCTTCGGCCGCTGTGGAAGAAGACTCCGTTTACAGACTTTACTACCAGTTTTCTCAGAGAATAGGAAAAATGCAGGGACACCAGATCCTTGCCTTGAACAGAGGGGAAAAAGAGGGCTTTTTGAAGGTGAGCGTTGAGCTTGACAGAGAAGCGGCATTGCAGAAGCTGCGCCGTGTGGTAATAAAGCCCGGCTCTTCTGCAATGGGCTTTATGAGAGCTGCCGCCGACGACGCATATGACAGACTGCTGTGGCCGTCAATGGAGAGAGAAACCAGAAACGACCTGACAGACTGGGCCTGCGAGGGTGCAATAAAAATGTTCGGTCTTAACCTGAAGCCTTTGCTTATGCAGCCGCCGGTTAAAGGAAAGGTTACAATGGGACTTGACCCCGGATATCGCAACGGCTGCAAGGTTGCGGTTGTTGACGGCACGGGCAAGGTCCTTGATACTGCGGTGGTTTACCCCACATTCAGCGAGGGCAGAAAGAAAGAGGCCATAAAGACTCTTTCTGCTCTTATAAGAAAGCACGGCGTTGAGCACATTGCCATAGGAAACGGCACCGCCTCCAGAGAGACCGAGCAGATGACGGTAGAAATGCTGAAGGAACTGGGCGGAGGACAGTCTTATGCCATCGTAAACGAGGCGGGAGCCTCCGTATACTCCGCTTCCAAGCTGGCAGCTGAAGAATTCCCCGATTACGACGTTAATCTCCGTTCTGCCGTGTCCATTGCAAGGCGTTTACAGGACCCTCTGGCAGAGCTTGTAAAAATCGAACCTATGGCAATAGGTGTAGGACAGTATCAGCATGATATGCCTCAGGCAAAGCTGGAGGAGACATTGAACGGCGTTGTGGAGGACTGCGTTAACGCTGTGGGCGTTGATATAAACACTGCCTCACCCTCAC
Source organism: Candidatus Limivicinus sp. (assembly GCA_029264685.1). Taxonomy (GTDB): domain Bacteria; phylum Bacillota; class Clostridia; order Oscillospirales; family Oscillospiraceae; genus Limivicinus. The sequence continues at coordinate 38,421 of JARHZW010000047.1, read as the reverse complement.
TTTTGCAGAGAGTTTCAGGTCTTAATAAAACTACCGCAAAAAATATTGTAAGCTATAGAGAGGAAAACGGCCCCTTTGGTTCACGCAAGGAAATCAAGAAGGTTCCAAAGCTGGGTCCTAAGGCCTTCCAGCAGTCGGCAGGCTTTTTGAGAATTCGGGAGAGCAAGCAGCTGCTGGACAATACCGGAGTTCACCCCGAAAGCTACGAGGCTGCGGAAAAGCTTCTCACACTCTGCGGCTACTCTCTTAATGATGTGGCAGAAGGAAATATTTCCCAGCTTATAAAACGCATGGAAAGCTACGGCGTGGCCAAAGCGGCAGAGGAGTGCGGCGTTGGTGAGCCCACTTTGCGAGATATTGCTCAGGAGCTGATAAAACCGGGCAGAGACCCGAGAGAAGAGCTGCCTCCCGTACTGCTGAGAAAAGATGTTCTGGAAATCAAGGACTTGAAGCCCGGCATGGTTCTTACGGGTACGGTAAGAAATGTTATTGACTTCGGAGTTTTTGTTGATATAGGTGTTCATCAGGATGGCCTTGTCCATATCTCTCAGATTAGCGACAAGTTTATACGCCACCCCAGCGAGGTGCTGGCAGTAGGAGATATTGTTAAGGTATCTGTACTTGAAGTTGATGAGAAAAAACACCGCATATCCCTGACAATGAAGCAGATAAACGAGTGATGTTTAGACAAATATAGCTAAAGTGTCAAAAAATCCACCCCTCAGGCGGTGGATTTTTTGTTTACTACGGTAATTGAATTATTTTCTTTAAAGCTATATACTTTTCCCCGATAAAGGAGGACTCCGTATGAGTGTAAAAATAATTTGTGATTCTGCGTGTGATATGACACAGGCAGAAGCTTCTGAAAAGGATGTTATAATTCTGCCTTTGAAGACCCTTATTGACGGGAAAGAGTACAGAGACGGAATAGATATAGACGGAGCTGAATTTTACAGGCTCCTTTCAACAAGTAAAAATCTTCCTACTACAAGCCAGATAGCGCCGGCTGAGTTTTTGAATGTATACAACCGGATAGGAAAAGAAGAGCAGATAGTGGTAATTTCAATGTCGGGTGCGTTGTCAGGCACGGCTCAGAGCGCTAAAATTGCCGCTATGGAATTTGGAGGAGAGGTCTACTGCGTAGACAGCCAAAATGTTACGGCTGGCGAGAGAATTCTTCTGGAGTATGCGCTCAGACTCAGAGCGCAGGGACTGAACGGAAGAGAGATTGCTGAGGAACTGGAAAGAATAAAAGACAAAATATGCATTGTAGCACGGGTAGACACCTTGGAATATCTTAAAAAGGGCGGCAGACTGGGAACTTTGGCGGCTATTGCAGGAACGGTGCTGAATGTTAAACCGGTAATCGGCATTGCTGACGGTGAAGTTAAAATCTTCGGCAAGGCCAGAGGTGCCAAGCAGAGCAACAATATGCTGACCAAGATTATTCAGGAAAAAGGCGGAATAGATTTTTCCATGCCGCTTATGCTGGCCTACTCAGGCTCTGACAGAAGTCTTTTGGACGATTATATAGAGTGCAGCCGCCACATATGGGAGGGAAATACGGAAAATCTTCCCGTCTGTATTATGGGAAGCACTATCGGCACCCATGCAGGCCCCGGAGCTGTGGCAGTGGCTTTTTTTGTGAACAAATAAATAACCGAAACTAACAGAGAAACGGACATATCATCTGATATGTCCGTTTCTCTGTTATAAAACATACATCAAAATACATATTGCCTGAAGTAAAGCACCGATATCCACAAAAATGTGGAAAACCGTATGGTAAACAGGTTTCTTTTTTCCTACATTATATAGTACAGCACCGATAGTGTAGGCTATTCCGCCTATGAGAAGCAGGACGATGCCGTGAATACCGATAGCCTCCAGTGTAGGTTTAAGCGCCAGAACAACGAACCAGCCCATGCCTATATAGCAGGCCATGGAGAGCTTTGAAAACTTCTGGTGGTCAATGGCTGTGAATACAGTGGCAAAGACTGCAAGAGCCCATTCGGCACCGAATACTGTCCATGCCCAGCCGGGGTGCATGGGGCGCATTGCGCTTAAAAGTATAGGGGTATAGGTTCCGGCTATGAGGAAATATATGGTGCAGTGGTCTATGACCTGCATTACTTTTTTACCCATTCCTGGCTTCAAGCCGTGATAAACACTGGATACGGCAAAAAGCATAATCATAAATGCCCCGTAAATTGAGACGCTGACAATGCCCCATACATTGCCGTGAGATACGGAAATAAGAATTCCGAAAACCAGAGTGACGATACCGATTACGACACCCACGATGTGGGTTGCCATGTTCAACATATCTTCTTTTCGTGTATAATCGGGAAGACAGCGCTCCCTAAGTGGTGTGCGTGACAATTTAAACACCTGCCCTTTCTGCGGTAAAGCATAGCGCAGAAACAGGGGAGAGGCAAGCTACCGGTGAATTTTGGCTCTCTACTGAGGGGAGAACCGAACTCTACAGCAAATTTTTGAAAAAATACCGATATTTACAGGCAGTATCACTCCTTAGAGGGGAAAGCTTCACCGAACAGTTCTTCTGCTTTAGCCAGACTCTCGGCAGGCACATATATTTTCAGGCGCTCCTGTGTTCCTGTTTTCATAGTAAGGCCTGCACCGTGCACCGGCAGAGTGGCGGAGGGAATACTATTATTTTTTAGAATTTCAATAAGCATATCTGCCCACATCTTATCCATTTCAGTTAAAAATTTGTAATCGGTATTCATAATGAGCCTCCTTGAAATTTTACAGTATTGAAGAGATTGAATCTCTTTTTAAATTATATCACGAATGTTAGAAAAAAGATGAATAGCAGAAAAATTATTTAAGAAAAACGGCAGTCATATAATCTTATGACTGCCGTTTTGGCTGATTATTCTTCTTTTTCGCACACCGTAAGGTAGGCGGTGTATGCCGAGGCAAACATCAATAATGCGCCTATGCTCATGACGGTGTAGCATTTAATGTACCAGTCGCCGTGACGCTGAACCAGATATTCAAAATATCCCACCAGAGCCAGACCGCCTGCAAATACAAGCCATATAATTATATGGTAGAACTTAAAGCCTTTTGCTTTTATGGAGGCTATACTGTAGTACACGAGAGCTGCCAGCAAAGTAACTGCGCTCACTATCTGCACAAGACTTATAAATCCGTTAAGGCGGAAGAAGCTGGAGTCGTAACGGGTGCTGTCCAGAACTACCTCCACAGCACCGTAAAGAGCGAGAGCAACAATGGCAATGTGGCCTTTCTGAACACCCCAGCCCATGGAAATCTTATTTCTGCGGCAGTAGAATACTACAAGGATCACAGTCATAAGCATCATAATCATAAACTGAATGAAGAATGTGGCAAAGCGATATTCTATAAGACCCGTTGAGGTGGGCACTGCAATGCCTACGGGAAGATGCTTGAAAATGGGGTTTTGAATTATGATGGTACTGCGGCATGAGGTGTTGAACAGGGCGCTGAGCCGTATGAAAGCGATGCACAGGGCGGTTCCGGGTGCCATGGCATCGTAGAGACCGGCGGCGCTGTCAGTTAGATGAAGCGCCTTCACAATAAGTCCGGCAAGGAAAATTCCTATAAACATTCCGGGCAGGCAGTAGCCGCCGTTTGAGTAATCAGTAATTGCCTTCAACATACCCGGATACTGCTCGGCGTGGCAGTACCAGTGGATGAAGCGGCAGAGGAGGACAGAGAGAAAAAGTGCTATGGGGAGCATAACCCACATTGCAGACCCTTTTCCGCCGTTTGCAGTGTAAAGAGCATAGCTCAGGCAGAAGCCGGCAGCAACACCCAGAGTTATGATGATTGCACTCCAATATATAATTGTGTGTCCGCTGTATATTGCTATCTCACTCATTGTGCCGCCTCCTCTTCGGGAATTGCCGTTGCAAAGTAAATAATATCGCTCATTGTGCGCTCGTGACCGTAGTCAACATGGTTTACAAGCTCTCCGTTCATCATAAGAACGGAGGTCTGACCGCCGTCAAGGCCGTAAATCTTGGGGCATCCCTTGTCAAAAAGGAACTGGCCTACCTGATTTAAAGTGGCGGCTACGGTATAGCCTACATCATAGTTGACAGTCATAAGTACATAATGGAGCTTGTCGAACTGACCGATGGCAGATCTGGAATAGGTTGTGCTTATTTCACCGATGGGATAGCTTGTAACCTGACGAAGCTCGCCGTTATCAGCCAGAATGGGACCGAAAGACAGGGTGAACATTACATCGTTGTCTTTTATAAACTGCTTGGTGTATTCCTCGTCGTACAGCTCTCCGGCATAGGAGAAGAGCAGGTCACCGGAGGAAGTTACATGGCAGGAATCCAGTTTGTCAGGCACAAAACGGAAAAGCTGACGCTGGAAAACCGTGACACCGATCTGACGGAAGTCGTAAAAGTCACCGTTTATTGCAACTACGGAGTTGCACTCCTTTGCCATATCCGAGGCGTAGTAGCGCTTTCCAACACTGTAGCTGTCGCCGGCAACCTTTCGGCGTATCTGAGAGCCGTGGGCAATTTTTATCTCTGCACAGGAGCAGCACTTGCCGTCAATGTCCTCTTTCCATGTGATTGCAAGAATGGTGTCATCCAGATAATACTTTATTTCCGAACCTGGGATAAATTTTGCGTCGGGATTAAAGGCCACTTCCTGCCCGTCCAGAAGAGCGCCGGCGGACTTTATGAGCTCCATAATTTCCTGCGGGTCTGTGGTAGAGCCGAATTTGTTGGGATTGGGCTTGGGAGCGACGTTTACATCCTCTCCGATTGTGTAAATCTTGGGGATATATGTCAGGTCACTCAGCGCATCACTTGCGGCGTTGTTTGCATAGTTGTCAAATTTTTCAGCCAGATTCATCTGGGCTTTAACTGAGGTCTTTGTGACTGTGCCTGAATCAGGATGAACATTTTTCAGCACCCAGCTCAGAGAAAAAATGCCTATAACGGCAAAAATTATGCTCAAAACAGCAGCAATACCACGCCTTTCATTCATAGGCTCCTCTGCCTTTGCGACTGCCGCAGGTGCAGAGTTCTTTATGGCGGGTCGCTGGGGACGAACGGCGGGAGCGTTCTGCCTTGCGGTTCGTTCGGCTTGAGGTGATGCGGGACGGGAGGTGTGCTTTGCTTCGTCGGCAACCTGAACTGCTCTGCCGTTTCTTGGGTAGGAACCGTTCTGCTCAGGTCTTGCGTGCCTCGGCGCAGGAGAAGCTTGTGCCGGTCTGCCGTGCCTTGCTTCAGGGGCCGGTGTTGTCTGATTTTTTACAGGACGGGGACGATAGACCGGAGCGGCGGGAGCAGGCTCCGGGTCGAAATTTGTGACCGTCTCGTGCCTGAAAAGCCGGTCGTTTCCGAATATGCTGTCCGGCTGAAAATCAGCGACAGGCTCGGAAAAAGTCTCAGGAGCCGAGACGGTGCGGGGCGGAACAGGGGCTGAGACCGGATTTTCATCAGAGCCGGAACCTGAAATCATATTGTCGCTGAAAGAAGAAAATTCAGCCAGTATATCGTCAATGGAAAAATCTTTGTTATCGCTCATATTTAGGCCTTAATCCTCCTTAGTTGGCAGTGTTTCCGCTGAATGCCTTTATAAGGCTGTGAGCAGGCACTACAGACCAGTTCCCGTCTGAGTATACCAGCTGAAGCAGAACACTCTCGCTTGTGTAATAATCTTCTGCGTGCTGCAAAACTTCGCTCAGCGCCTTGGCATAGGCCTCGTGGGCAACCTCCGGCAAATAATTGTTGTTTTCGTCGTATACAGACTTTGCCGGACGACTGGAAACTATCTCTTTCAGCGCAGCCTCTGTTTTTGCCTGGACATCCTTCTCGGTAGAGGGAAGGTCAAGGAATGTGAACTGAATCTGCTGTTTTGCATCCAGCTTATCAACAAAACAGTCTCCCGTCAGCTCGTATGAAAAGCTCTTTCTTAAAGCGTCGTACATAAGCTTTCCCATCTCGTCTGAAGGTTCGTTCTCAAGACCCAGACTGGAATAGCCGTTAAGGAAGGAGTAGGCCTTCTCGTAATCGCCTGCTATCACGGAATCCATAAACGCCACTGCAACCTCCCGGGGGTTGCCTGTGGGTTTTGCAATAAGAGTACCCGTATTTATGCCTATGATACTTAAAATAAGAGCAAGAGCGGCGAAAACTGCCGAAAGCACAGCCCACATCGGCTTAAAGCTGCGGCTTTTTTTTATGATAATGGCAACCACGGCGATAAAAGCCGCAATCACCAGAATACAGCACACTATTGAGCCAAGACCGAAGCCACTGCCTGAATCGGCATTGAGTGCCATGTCTGCTCCGTTGTTTATCAGGCTTTCGCCTGAAAGCTTATTGTTCATAGACTCTGGGTCCTCCTCTTTATCTTTCGGTCTGCTGTCTGCATTTTCACTTTCGGGGGTCTGAGACCCCTGCTCAACATCTGCCTTGTTTTTCTCTTCTTCAAGCCGACGGGCAGTGTTATACTGGGTGTAGCCGCACATCATTGTTGCATAATCTGCCATAACGCTGTAGGCGTGGTCTACTCCGTCGGTGAACATTACGAAAACAATGGGGTCATCGGTGTAGGCGATGGCACAGTCACACAGATAAAGGGTTGAACCCTTGGTAAGATACCCGTATTTATGCGCCATTTCATAGCCCTGCTCTTTCAACTTGAAATATTTGTGCGGTTCGGCCTGCTGCATATTTTCAATAAGACCGGGGAAGCGCTGGGGATTTTCCGCCAAAAGCTTCAGACAGTTTATCATCTGCCTTGGCGTGAAAAAGTTGTTTTCATAGTATTTTTCGTCCACATTTTCCGGATCTTCACCCATATAAGGGGCAATAAGCTCACGGTAACGGTGGTAAACCGTGTTTTCGTTTTCAATCCAGCGGCCGGCCTCGTTCCAGAGAATCTTTGCATAGTCATTGTTTGAATGGACTATCGAGCCCTTGAGAAGCTCGGAATAGCGGTAACCGCCTATAAGGTCATCAAGAGCAAGCTCGCCCTTACCAACCTTTTCCGTAAAGAGCATATTGAGGGGAACTTTAAACATACTTCCTGCAATCATGTACTGGTCTGCGTTTATGTAATGCTCTTCACCGGTTACAAGGTTATAATAACCAAGACCTATTTTCTCCTCCTGCACGTTATAACGCTCAAAAAGCTCTTCCACTACCTGTTCCCAGCTTTTATCCTCATAGGAAAAGCCACTGTCCGTGTCAGCGGCAAGAGCAGCCGGACACAGACTAAGAAACAGACAGGTCAACAAAAGTCCAGTTATAATTTTCTTTAGTGTCTTCATCAAATTTATCTCCGGGCGATTATACGCCTACCCTATCATATTAAATCTTATCTTTTCTATTTTACCATTAAAGCCGACAATTTCAATAGTGAGCTTTAACAAAATATTAAATATTGAAGGAAAATTTATGGAAACGTGGCTAAATATATTTCTTGAAGCTATACAGGCTTTCGATAAGTTCATCGGCAGGAGGAAAAGCTCTGTCTCTGCGTTTAAGCCAAAGGCCTGCAATGTCATATTGGCTGCAAAGAGACAGCTTTGCCTTGATACTTCGGACATCCTCGAAGCAGACCCTGTGCTTTGTTCCGACAGGATCTATGTAGGAAAAGGAGGGAAAAAATTCGTGGGGCATAAATTTTATTTCGGCGCCCGCTGCTACGGCCAGATTTTGCGCCCGCCGACTGCTTAAAGGAGCAGCCTCCGTGCCGTAGCGCCATGGAAGCGACCAGTCCAGACCTGTGCAGGAGGTACACAGAATAACCTTTTTGCAATGGACATAACGGAGGGCCTCTTCTGTTGCCGCACGAACACGGCTGAGAGGGGCAACAGCTCCGGGCGGATTTAAAACTCCTGAGTAGTCGTAGGCCAGAAGAACAAGACGGTCAGCGTATTTTCCCGCACACTGAACTGCCTGCGGAGAGAGTGTATCAAATTCAGCAGGTACTGCGGAGCAAAGAAAATAAAAGCCCTTGCTGTGACAAAGTCGGGAGCAGAGCTCAATAAATTTACAGTAGTTTTCTTCGTCGAAAGGAAAGAGACAGCAGAACTCCAGATATAAGCCTTTTGCGCCGCTCTCGGCTATTGCGGAAATTATCAGGCGACAGAGTTTTTCACGGGACTCCGTGTCTTTGATTCCGTTGTGGGCAAGCTCGCCGGAATAGCTGCCCTGCGGGCAGAGATTATACAGCCCCAAAAGAGGCAAGGCGCCACAATTTAAGGCTTCGTCCGCACAGTCTGCATTCCGACTCTCCATGGTGATTCCACCGTCAGGCGAAAGCCGTGCGGGAAACGGGACGGCAAAGCACAGCCGGTCTAAAAGAGCTTTTCTCTCTTTAGCCGGAAGATTATTTCCGATTTCAGCGCAGAGTTCTATTTCCTTTTCGGGTTCAGGCCATTCGGAGGGGACAAAAAGACTCAGTCCGGAGGTAAGCTTTTCGCTTTCCAGTCCGTTTTCCTCCATCAGCCTTTTCACCGGAATACCGAACCGATGTGACAGCGAATGTATATTGTCTCCCCTGCGGCAGATATAAATTTCCATGTACAGCGCCTCCAATATATGATGTATTATTTATATTCAGCAGATCTTCCGTACTTGCGGCAAAAAATAGGATATGATATAATCAAATAAAATCATCAAACGGAGGAAATCTATTTTATGGAAAATACATTGCTTAAACGCAGCGAAGTTCCTGAAGAATTTACATGGAAGCTTTCTGATATTTTTCCCAGCGATCAGGCATGGGAAGAGGAAAACGAGGCTTTAAAGCTTATGCCCGAGAGACTGATTGCTTTTCAGGGCAAACTGGGCGAGAGCGCCGAGAATCTGCTTGCGTTCTTTAAATTGCAGGACGAGCTTGAAGTCCGTGTTTCAAAGCTTTTCGGTTATGCCAACTGCAAGGGCGATCAGGACACGGGCGACAGCTTCTATCAGGGCATGAAGGGCAAGGCTATGAACACCTATGTTGCAATTTCCAGCGCCTCATCCTTTGCAACTCCCGAAATCATGAGCATTGAAGAGGACAAGCTCAATCTTTTCTATGCAGCCCAGCCGGGACTGGAGGAATACAGAAGAAGCCTCTACCAGATACGCCGCAGAGCGGAGCACATTCTTTCCCCTGCCGAGGAAAAACTCCTTGCAGCCGCCGGAGAAATGGCGGATGCACCTGATAAAATATACGGTATGCTTACAAATGCCGATATGAAATACCCAAATGTTAAGGACGGCAGCGGAGAAGAGCACCAGCTTACCGATGTTTCGTTTGTGCCACTCCTTGAAAGCGCTGACAGGGTTCTTCGTGAAAATACATTCAAGACCTATTATGAAACTCTTGGACAGTTTAAAAATACTGCTGCCGCTCTGCTTGATGCTCAGTTTAAAAAACTGAATTTCTACGCCGAGGCAAGAAAATATCCCGGAACTCTGGCTGCCTCTCTGGATGCCACGGAGGTTCCCACCGAGGTCTATCTTAACCTTATCGAGGCTGTTCACGGAAATCTCGACAAAATGTACAAGTATGTGTCTCTGCGTAAAAAGATGCTTGGAGTGTCCGAGCTTCATATGTATGATGTTTATACTCCCATCGTTGCAGATGCGGCTGAAAAAATAAGCTATGATGAGGCCAAGGAGACTGTTCTTGAGGCACTGGCTGTTCTGGGCGAGGATTACACCGACCTTCTCAAGCAGGGCTTCAATGAGCGCTGGATCGATGTTTACCCAAACGAGGGCAAGCGTGGCGGAGCCTATTCCTCCGGCAGCTCCAGACCCCACCCCTTTGTCCTGCTGAACCAGAAAGACACTCTGGACAGTATGTTCACCATGGCTCACGAAATGGGTCACGCTCTGCACAGCTACCACAGCTGCAAGTACCAGCCTGTTTCCACCAGCGATTATGTTATATTTGTGGCTGAGGTTGCCTCTACCTGCAACGAGGTCCTCCTTATGCGCCACCTGCTTTCAAAGACCACCGATAAAAAGCAGAGAGCATATCTCATAAACCACTTCCTTGACCAGTTCAAGGGAACCGTATACCGCCAGACTATGTTTGCCGAGTTTGAGCTTATGATGGGCAGAATGGTTGAGAGCGGGGAGACCCTTACTGCCGAAGCTCTGTGCAGTAAATACCATGAGCTTAATAAGCTGTACTTCGGTCCTGACATGGTTTCCGACGAGGGCATAGCTATGGAGTGGGCAAGAATTCCTCACTTCTACTACAACTACTATGTGTTCCAGTACGCCACCGGCTTCTCTGCCGCTGTTGCTATTGCAAACCGTATTCTCACTCTGGGAGAGAGCGCCGTTAAGGACTATAAGCGCTTCCTTTCCGGCGGCGGCAGTGCAGATCCGATCTCACTTCTGAAGCTTGCAGGGGTGGATATGAGCACTCCCGAGCCTGTAAACTCCGCTCTGAGCCTTTTCGGAGAGCTTATAGACGAACTGGAAGCCTTAATTTGATTTCATATAAAATTGTGAAAATAATTAGCCGTTTAGCAGAAAAACAGCCTGCTAAACGGCTTTTTTATGCCATTCTACTCTGAGTAGAGTGGCTTTTGGGCAATTCTACTGCCTGAATCAGACGGGTATAGTGCAGCAAAAACACAGTAGCTTGCTTTTTGCGGGATAGTGTGTTAGAAATAGGAGGCTTAATACAAGGAGGCAGAGTTATGAGTTTTGAAATTGTTACGGATACTTCATCCAACTTGCAGAATAAGGTGGTTGAGGAATACTCAATTAAGAGAATTCCTTTTTCATATTATGTTGACGGTAAGGAATACACCTGTATGGATACCGACAGCTTTGATGCTGAAGCTTACTACTCCAAAATCAAAAGCGGTGTAAAGGTGACTACTTCTCAGGTGACTCCACAGCGCTTTGTCGAAAACTTTGAGCCTATGCTTAAAGAGGGAAAAGACATTCTGTTTGTAAGTATGGCATCCGGTATAAGCGGCTCCTGCTCTTCTGCCGGTATTGCAGCAAACCAGCTTAAAGAGGACTATCCCGACAGAAAGATCGAAGTTGTGGACAGTATGGGCGCATCACTGGGTGAGGGACTTATAGCTCTCGAGGGAGCAAGGCTCCGTTCAAAGGGGGTTAGTCTGGAAGAGACAGCCGCCGAACTCAGAGATATGGCACGAAGAATGTGTCAGATATTTACAGTTGACGATCTTATGCACCTGCGCCGTGGCGGCAGACTTTCAAATTTATCCGCCATAGTGGGAACGGTTCTTCAGATAAAGCCCTTGCTCAAGGGCAGCTCCGACGGCAAAATTGTGGCCTTCCACAAGGTCAGAGGCAGAAAACGTGCCATTGAGGCTCTGGCCGAGAGATTTGACAAATATGCAGTAGAGCCTGCCAAACAGCTCGTGGGTATTGCTCACTCTGCGTGCAAAAAGGATGCGGAGTATTTGGCGGAGCTCATTAAGAAAAACAATCCACCCGCAGATATTATGATGGTGGATTATGAGCCTGTAACCGGCTCTCATGTAGGCCCCGGTGCACTTGCGCTCTTTTTCCTCGGCGCAGAAAATGTCAGAGAGCTGAACTGAATTGTTAAATATGGCAGCGAAAAAACGCTCTTCCCATGGGAAGAGCGTTTTTGCATCAATATATGTCGTCAATGACCTTGCCGGGGGGCGTTTCCACGATTTCGGGATGGCTGAACATAACCTTGAAGGCCTGAATAAGCTGAGCATAATAATGAGCGTCAACTATGCCTTCATCCATGACCAGTTTGCAGTCTACATATTTTTTGTCCAGCATTTCGCCCTTACGGTTTAACTCGTACGAATGGCGTTTAGCACCGAAGCTGATATACATGGGCAGAGTTCCGAAATTGTAAATGTGATGGTAAACAGGACTTACGCCCAGAGAACCGAGGTCGGAAATTGCCATGGAGCCGTGAAACGGGCTTGCGTTTATCGCACCCTCGGGAAGCCAGCCGTAGTAATCCATGAATTTAAGCACTGACATGGTGAAGCGGAGAAGAAAACGGGGCAGACGGCTTGCCATATCTGCGTATTCATCTGCTGTGCTGCCCTCTTCAGAGACCAAAATTTCAGACACTCTGTCGTTTATTTTGCGATATACATCAAAAATTGTGTCTGTTGGCTCAAAGGAAACCTTGACATTGGCTGCGGGAGCGCCTGCTCTTCTGTCTTGACGGACGGACAGAACGATTTCTATGTCATTTCTTGCATAGACTCTTCTGCCGGCAACAAAGCGGTTTAAACCGGGCATCATGGAAACGGCTCGGATGTAGGCTGCAATGAGAAAATGCAGAACGCTCATTTCCTTATAACCGGAAACACGGAGCTGACGTAAACGCTTGTCTACAACGGAAACCTCAAAGCTTTCCTCATGCTGATTGCAGCGGTCGCATCTGTGAGGGGTCATATAAGGAATCAATTTATAAAACGGAGGCAGAGAACGTATAAGACGTCCTTCTTTCCTGTCGCCGTAGCGGCGTTTGTTTTTGCTCATTTTTCATCCTCCCGGGAAAATTTAGTATCAATATCAAATACCGACATTATACAAAACAAAGGGGCATAATACAAGTATTAACAGGCCGAACACCATGGTTTTTGTGAAAAAACCTTAAAAAACAGGTCGTTTTTCGGGAAAATCATGCTGAAAAAGAGCGTTTTATATTATGATTACGAAAAAAGTTCACCATGTTTTATTCCCAACTTACGGCTTACAGAGTGTTTTTGAGACCCTTTTTTATAAGTCGAATATCCTCACCTGCAAATGCCAGACGGACAAATTCTCCGTTTATACGGGAGAAAATCTGAGGGCTGTATTTCTTTTGCAGCTCCTCCATTTCAAGGTTTGTACTTATAATCATGGGCTTTCCCTGACTGAGACGGCTGTTTATCAGCGTATACAGAGCATTGACTGTAACTGCGGTTACAAGCTCCGTTCCCAGATCGTCCAGAATCATAAGGTCACATGAGAGCATACGGCTCACATGCTCCTCAGCCTTTTCGGCATCTTCGGTATCTTTGGCAAATTTTCGCTTTTCAAAAGCTTCCATTGCGGTTGAGGCCGTGTCATAGCACACGGAATATGCCTTTCCTGCAACTACCCGAGCAACACAGGCGGAAAGATAGGTCTTGCCCAGACCCGTGCCTCCCTTGAGCAAGAGGCTGGACTGAACATTCGGGAAGCTTTCGGCAAATCTTTTGCAGCACTCGTAGACTATGCTCATAGCTTCACGGGGAATTACTCCGGTAGGCGGTATTGGATTTGTACCGTAAAAATCCAGACGGAAATTTTCAAAACTCTCGTCACCGTTTTTGAGCAGTACGCCTACTTCTTCCGTAAGCTCCATATTATAAAGTCTGTGCAGACACTGACATGGATGGCCGCCCACGTTGCCGGTATCTCGGCAGACGGGGCAGGAATATATGTCGTCAAGATAATCTTTGCTGTATCCACGCATGGACAGAAGCTGGGCCTTCCTTTTCTGAAGAGCCAGATTTTCTTCTTTTATCAAATCAATGCGGTTTTGGATATTTGAGCCCTTTGAGATGGTGAGGCGTACAAGCTCTGTCATCTGGGAGCGCATTTTATCGTCTATATATTGGATTTCGGGTATGCTGCTGTAAATCTTACTGAGTCGTCTCTGGTGCTCTGCCTGATTATCGGCCTTTATCTGCTCAAGGCGTTCTCTGGCCTTTGCCAGAAGCTTGCCGTCATATGCCATTCAAATCACTCCTCACATTAAATCTTTTTAAGGGCGTTGCGCAGCTCCTCCATATCGGAATTGCTTATGCCGCCTGAGACTGCAACAGGGTCAGGCTTCTGCACGGCTCGTCTTGGTGCGTCGTTTACCTCTATCTCCTGTGCCGTGTGGAGGTTTGCGTTGTGCCAGTTTTTGATTATGGCATCCATATAGGCCCATTTGAGGGAGCCGGTTCCTGTAACGGTTCTGTCGTAGGCAATGGCAATGGCCTCATCCTCAAAGCCCATATCCAGCCATGAATCTATGTATTTTACCTCGGATGAGCTTAAATTCCTGTCGCCTATGCCAAGCAAAGGCTTAATTCTTCCTATTCTGGAGCGGCGCTCACGCTGCTTTCTGATGTGCTCCTCCGCCTGCTCAAAGCTGAAAATCTCCAGTTTTGCCCAGCGAAAAGCCTCCTTTTCTATGGCTCTTACCGAGGGACGGCGGCTTGAACCGTATTTCTCGGTATAAATTTCGCCGCAATAGTTTAAAAGCTCCATTATTACCTCAGGGGGCAGGGAAAGATAATCGTACACTGTGAAAAGCATCTTCATATCGCTGCCGCTGAGAGTATGCCCCACTACCTTGGCGCACTCATCCAGAAGACCGGAAAAAATTCCGTCCTCCTTTGTGCGGCGTGAAATTTCGTCCGAGGTATATTCCGGCAGTGCAGGCTCTATATCAGGCAATGCCTGTGCAGCAGCCTTCACGGGCTGAGGCATTTTAGGCGTCGGCTGATAAACCGCAGGCGCAGGACTGAGGTCACCGTCAGAGAGAAGACCCATACGGCGGAGCTTTTCCTCTGCTGCGGTAATTTCTGCCATGGTGCGGCACAGGGTAAGGGCTGCATCCTCTGCGTTAAGCGTCCCGTTTCTTACAAAGTAGAGGTATAAAAGGGCCATATCTCCGTCGTGAGCGGAAAGAATTTTGTCCAGTGACGGCAGGGATATGGAATTTTCCATGCTGTTTTCCCACATTTTTCTTAGTACCTTTTGAATAATTTACAGTTTGTTTCTCACAGCTTTATATTATAACATTAAAATAAGCTTGTCGCAATAGCCAGATGTGTGCTATAATTACCCTGTATCATAGCGTAAATTGATATTTAGACTTTAAAACACAGAGGAGCGCAGAGCATGATAGAGCTACTCTCGCCCGCGGGTTCCCCCGAATCGGTTATTGCCGCAGTACAAAACGGGGCAGACGCCGTATATATGGGCATGGAAGATTTTAACGCCCGCCGTGGCGCTAAGAATTTTACAAATGAAGAATTTTTAAAGGCAGTTCGCTACTGCCATATCAGAGGCTGCAAGGTGTATGTGACCCTGAACACCCTTGTCAGCGACAGAGAGATGGAAGGGGCCGTAAACGCTGCCAGAATTGCCTCTCAGGCGGGAGCGGACGGAATAATAATTCAGGATCTGGGACTTGTAAAGGCAATAAGGAAGTCTCTTCCCGACATTCCTCTCCACGCAAGCACTCAGATGAGTATTCACAATCTTGCAGGCGTTGAGGCCGCAGCGGAGATGGGGCTTACAAGAGCCGTGCTGGCAAGAGAACTGAGCCTTGAACAGATCCGTTTCATCTCAAAAAACGCATCAATAGAAACGGAAGTGTTCGTTCACGGCGCTTTGTGCTTCTGCCATTCCGGCCAGTGCTATATGTCAAGCCTTATCGGCCGACGCAGCGGAAACCGTGGTATGTGCGCCCAGCCCTGCCGTATGCAGTACAGCCTTGGCGGAAGAATGGACGATTATCCGCTTTCATTAAAGGATAACTGTCTTGTGGACAGACTCAGCGAGCTGGAAGAGGCCGGAGTGGCCTGTATTAAAATAGAAGGCAGAATGAAACGGCCCGAATACAGCGCCATTGTCACCGGAATATATTCAAAGGCCCTTAAAGAACACCGTCAGCCCACTCCTGAAGAGATGGAAATGCTGGAAAAGGTTTTCTCCAGACAGGGCTTCACTCAGG
This sequence comes from Candidatus Limivicinus sp., assembly GCA_029264685.1. GTDB lineage: Bacteria > Bacillota > Clostridia > Oscillospirales > Oscillospiraceae > Limivicinus. The sequence goes on along the minus strand of JARHZW010000047.1, from coordinate 22,689 downwards.
GGTATTTTGACGGAGACAAACAGGATATGTTCGGCGTCCGTGGAGAGCCTGATAAGGACTCGGACAAAATTTTCGCAGCTGCCAGAAAAGCTTATGCGGACGGAGAGCTGAGAAGAGTTCCCGTTCATTTCTACACGGTGGCCGAAAAAGGCGAGAGAATAAAGGCCATTGCCTTTGACAATGACGGCAACAAAGCCGTGGCCTACGGACCTGTTCCCGAAAAAGCCAGACGGCAGGGTCTGACCGAGGCCTACCTTACCGAGCAGATGTTTAAAACCGGCGGTACACCCTATAACTGCGTGGAAAACAAGGCCAAAGCCGAGCCGGGGCTGTTCCTGCCGGCAGCGGAAATAAACGAGCTTAGAAGAAAGCTTGTTTCCGAAATTTCGGAGAGAAGGGCAGTGGCACCTATAAGGGGAAATTACAGAATGCCCCCTATGCCGGCAAATGTGCCTGCCATTTCCGACCCTGCGGTTATTTTTCAGGTGAGGACCGAGGAGCAGCTCACCCCTGAGCTTGCGGCTTTGAAGCCTGACTACATTTATGTTCCGGCAATGGTCATGGCGGAGCATTTTGAGCTTATCCGTCCTTTTGTGGATAACGGGACAAGACCGGTTGCGGTTCTGCCGAGAGTTATTACGGATAATCAGGCGAACGAAGTGTTTTCTGCGCTCCAGAAGCTTTTTGACTACGGAGTTAATGAAGCACTTGTGGGAAATCTGGGTCATGCGTTTATGGTGACTGCCGCAGGAATGAAGCTGAGAGGGGATTTCGGTCTCAACAGCTTTAACTCATGGAGCCTTGAGACCCTAAAGGAGGCAGGCTTCATGTCTGCCACTGCATCCTTTGAGTTGCGCCTTTCTCAGATCAAGTCCATGGCAAAGCCACTGGATACGGAAATGATAGTTTACGGCAGACTGCCCCTGATGGTGTCAGACCAGTGCATAATGCACCACAGTGCAGGACGCTGTACCTGCCAGACTCCGGGACAGCTCTCCGACCGAATGGGAAATATCTTCCCTGTGGTCAAGGAGTTCGGCTGCCGCAATGTTATATATAACGCCCATAAGCTGTACCTTGTGGATAAAAAAGAAGATCTGTACTCTGCCGGCCTTTGGGGTCTGCGACTTTTGTTCACTACGGAAAGTCCGAGGGAATGTGTAGAGGTGGCTAAGGGCTACATGGGCCTTTCAGACTATAAGCCCAATGTCCTTACCAGAGGATTATATTACAGGGGCGTTGACTAAAACCACGCCGCTGCCAGGGCGGCTGAATGGAGATACAATGAAAATTATTCTTGCATCCGGCTCTCCGAGACGAAAAGAGCTTATGGAAATGCTTGGCTTTAAAGATATGGAGATAATTCCGGCAAAGGGAGAGGAAAAGATTGACCCTTCCCTTGCTCCGGCAGACCTGGTTGAGGCTCTTGCAGCGCAGAAAGCCTCAGAGGTGGCTGAAAGACGGAATAAAGATGAACTGGTAATAGGGGCTGATACCGTGGTTTTTCATAACGGTAAGGTTATGGGTAAGCCCCACTCGGAAAAAGAAGCTCATGACATGCTGGCGCAGCTGTCAGGGAATGTCCATGAGGTGTACACAGGCGTCTGCCTTATCAGAGACGGACGGATGACGGCAAAACACGAGATGAGCAGGGTTCACTTTCGTGAACTGACGGAGGCGGAGATTTCGGCATATGTAAAGACAGGAGAGCCAATGGACAAGGCCGGCGCATACGGAGCGCAGGGACTGGGGGCTTTGCTTGTTAAGGGCATAGAGGGAGACTTCTTCAACGTTATGGGGCTTCCGGTGTGTATGCTGGGGGAAATGCTTAAAGAGCAGGGGGTCAACATCCTTTGAAAGAGTATTTAAAGAAAAACGGAATACGCATCGCCGTAATTGTTCTGGCGGTTGCGCTGATGATAGGTCTGGGGGCTGCCGCAAGAGGCGGAAATGTAAGCCTGCTACAAAATGCCAGCGGCGTAATAAAAGCACCGCTGCAAAAGGTTCTCAGCTCCGCTGTAAACTGGTTTGACAGTATTTACGGCTATCTTTATGATTATGATTCTCTGATGGCGGAAAACGAGTCGCTGAGAGCCCAGCTTGCAGATGCTCAGAAATCCGCCCGTGACGGTATCGAAGCTACTGAGGAAAACAACAGGCTGAGACAGCTTTTGAATCTTCAGGAAAAGCACACCGACTATGAAATGGAATCCTGCAAGGTTGTACTCTGGTCTTCTTCCAACTGGTCCTCCTCTTTTACCATAAGTAAGGGCAAAAATGCGGGAATAGAGATGGGAGACCCGGTTGTTACGGAGTACGGAGTGCTTGTAGGTCAGATAACCGAGCTTGGAGAAACCTGGGCAACAGTAAGCACACTTATAGATGCCGACATGAGCGTGGGCGCATATGTGGGAGCTACGGGAAGCTCCGGCCTTGTTGTGGGTGAATATTCACTTATGAAGGACAAAAAGGCAAAGCTTACTTTCCTTGCCGACGGTGCACAGATATATGTGGGAGATGAGGTTTTGACTTCCGGTTCCGGAGGTTCTTTCCCTGCCGGTCTTGTTATCGGTACTATAAGCAATATACAGACCGAAGCAGGCGGACAGATCGAGTACGGCATTGTTACTCCCCAGTGTGATCTGGACTCATTGGTGCAGGTTTTTATAATAAAGAGCTACGAAGTGGTGGAATAAACCATGAAACAGATCTTATCTAAAATAAATATAAAAAGAGTGCTGTATTATGCACTCTATATGTTCCTTGCGCTGGTGTGCCAGAATATGATATTCCCTCAGTTCAGAATATTCGGCATATGCCCTATGGCCCTGCCTGCTGTGGCAGTTGCTGTGGGGATGTTTGAAGGTGCAACATGGGGAGCGGTATTTGCTCTTATTATGGGAGTTTTTGCCGATATGTCATTTGTGGAAAACACCACAATGTTTACGGTGCTGTTCCCTGCAATAGCCTTTGCCTCCGGATTTATTTCCCAATTTTTTATAAACAGACGTTTCTTTGCATATATGTTTACCGCTTTTGCAGCCCTGCTTATTACTGCGGCGCTTCAAATGCTGAAACTTGTGCTGATAGACGGATGGGCGGCCAATATGCTGCTTACCGTTTTGCTACAGGCGGTTTTTTCACTGCCGGCAGCGGTGCTTGCATATTTCCCGCCGGCAGAGTGGATAGAGTAAGCTGGATAAAGAAGATTTACCCATAGAGCAGTTTTCCTGAGAAAGGACAGTGTATGAACAGAACCATTAAACCGGCACGACTTGTGGCCCTTGCCATATTCTTTTCGCTCTTTCTTGCAGTGTATCTGGTTTTCCTCTACAAGGTTCAGATTATAGACGGCGAGGATTACTATAATCAGAGCAATGAGGTAAAAAACGTGGAACGAGATATTACCGCTGCCAGAGGAGATATTCTTGACCGCTACGGCAGAGTGATGGTCAGCAACAAGGAGTGCTATAACCTTAAAATAGATACCGATAAACTTTTTGCCAACGAAGACCCCAATGCGGTTATTCTGGAGCTGGTCGAGCTGGTGGAAAGCTACGGGGATAAATATACGGATGACCTGCCTATATCCGCAGCTCCGCCATTTGAATATGACAAAAACATGACCGAAATTGAAAAAACCATGCTCAAGTCATATTTTAAGGACAAAAAGGATTCCATCAAGGCGGCAGGCCTGCCTCCCGAGCCGTCGGCAGTTGAACTTATGAGCTATATGCGTTCAAGATATGATATAGACAACAAGTACTCTGCCGAAGAAATGAGAATTATCGCAGGTGTGCGTTATTCTATTAACGTGCGCTATGCCATTAACACTGCCGACTATATTTTCGTTGAAGATGCCTCCATGCAGCTTATTACTTCAATTATGGAGAGAAAGCTTGTAGGTATTCAGGTAGAGCGTGCATATGTGAGAGACTATGCCACCGAATACGCCGCACATATTCTGGGATATGTGGGACTTATGACTCAGCAGGAGTATGAGAAATACTCTTTGCAGGGCTATGCCAACAACGCCATGGTGGGTAAGGACGGAGCAGAATACGCCTTTGAGAAGTATCTGCACGGAAAAGACGGTAAGGTCACGGAAACGAGGACACCGTCGGGTACTGTACTGAGTACAGTCTATACCGAGGAACCGGTGCCCGGAAACCATGTCTATCTAACCCTTGACCTGGCATTGCAGGAGCAGGTGGAAAGAATTCTGGACAGCGGCGTGAATGACCTTATAGCAACCAGAGCCCAGAAACGAGAGGAAGAAAAAGCCAGAGGCGAGTTTAACCCTGAGCTGAAGGATGAAATTACGGGCGCAGCTGCCGTTGTCGTTGATGTAAAAAGCGGCGCACCTCTTGCAATAGCCAGCTGGCCTACCTATGATGTGTCAAACATTATGGAAAAATATCAGGAGTTGATGGAAGCTCCCAACACCCCTCTGTTTAACCGTGCTCTTATGGGTGCCTACGCTCCAGGCTCCACATTCAAACCATGCACTGCTATTGCCAGCCTGAGCGAGGGCGTTATAAATACTGAGCAGAAGATAAAGTGCGAAGGTGTTTACACCAGATACGCTGCCGAAGGCTACGCCCCTGAATGCTGGATTTGGAACGCCAAAAAAGGCGAACATCTTATGCACCCCGAGGAAAATGTTTCCACAGCTCTTAGAGATTCATGCAACTACTACTTCTATACGGTCAGCCGCGATCTGGGTGTTGACCGAATGGGAGAATATGCCCGCAATCTGGGACTTGGTGTGAGCACAGGTATTGAGCTTACCGAAACCAAGGGTAATATGTCAAACCAGGAAACCCATATTGACTACGCAGGCGTAGCCGAGTGGCGAATCGGTGACACGCTGCAGGCCGGTATAGGACAGTCCGATAGTATTTTCTCTCCCTTGCAGATAGCCGAGTACTGTGCCGCTATCGCAAACGGAGGCCACCGTTATTCAGCATCTATACTTAAATCGGTGCGAAGCTTTGACTTCAGCGAAAAAATATTCGAGCGTGAGCCTGAAGAACTGAGTACCGTCAAATCTGCAGACTATAACTGGGCGGCTATCCATGAAGGCATGTACGAAGTGCTTCATCACTGGGGTAATGAGCTTAACGCTAAAACCTGGGCAACCTGCGAATGGGACTGTGCAGGCAAAACGGGAACGGCTCAGAAGGGTGAAAACATCACCAACGACGGTATCTTTATCTGCTATGGACCATATAAGGACCCCCAGATAGCTATTGCCGTCGTGGTTGAGCGAGGCCACGCCGGTGGTGAAGTTCAGTTTATCGCGCGAAATATAATGGATGCTTATATCAATCTTTCCAAGTATAGTGACACTTCAGAGCCGGAAATGGGTATTTTGAAGTAATAAAAGCAAATTAAAGTATTGAAAGATAAAAAAACAAAGTTTATAATGTAAATGTTAAAGCAGTTAAAGCGAATCAGATAAGAAACGGAGAAGAATATGAATATAGCGCTAATGGCACATGACAGAAAAAAAGAGCTTATGGTACAGTTTTGCATCGCTTATTGCGGAATACTGGCTGAACATAGTCTCTGCGCCACCCATGTGACAGGAAAGCTGGTATCCGAGGCCACAGGGCTTCCGATTACTTTGTATCTGCACGCCGATCAGGGCGGAGCCCAGCAAATAGGAGCCCGTATTTCCTTTAATGAAATCGATCTGGTGCTTTTCTTCTGCGATCCCGCAAATCCCAAGGGCTTTGACGATATTAACAAAATAGAGCGTCTTTGCGACCAGCATCAGATCCCGTTTGCAACGAATGCCGCCACTGCGGAGGTTCTTGTTCAGGGGCTGAGGCGTGGCGATTTGGATTGGCGCAATATTGTTAATCCTCAGAAGAGATAAGCCATAGCTTTAAAAAATCAAAGGTGCGGCTGTACGGTCGCACCATATTATAATGCCCTGCTGCAAGTGGGGGCGGAAAGGATAAAGAATGGGAAAGGTTGCACCCCGCACTCTGTCCGGGTTTATGGAGCTCTTACCTAAAGAGCAGATGAAAATGGAAAAAATGATGGAGGCTCTGCGCAAAAGCTATTCTACTTACGGCTTTACACCGCTGGATACTCCTGTAATAGAGTCCTCTGAGGTGCTGCTGGCAAAAGGCGGCGGCGAGACCGAAAAACAGATCTACCGTTTTCAGAAGGGGGACAGCGACATTGCACTGCGCTTTGACCTGACGGTCCCTCTTGCAAAATATGTGGCGGCAAACTACGGAAAGCTCAGTTTTCCCTTCCGCCGTTACCAGATAGGAAAGGTTTACCGAGGAGAGCGGGCTCAGAGAGGCCGCTTCCGTGAATTTTATCAGGCTGATATTGACATTATCGGCGACGGAAAGCTTGACATTGTAAATGAGGCGGAAATACCCGCCATAATTTACAACACTTTTAAAACTCTGGGTATATCCAAGTTCAAAATCAGAGTAAATAACCGCAAGCTTTTAAACGGCTTTTACGCCATGAACGGCATGAGCGAAAAATCAGGCGATATTATGCGTACCGTGGATAAGCTTGATAAAATCGGCGCCGACAAGGTGAAAAACCTGCTTATTGACGAGGTTAAGATGCTGCCCTGCAAGGCCGAGAATGTCCTTGACTTCATGGCAATAAAGGGTACAAATGCAGAGGTTATCCAGAGACTTGGGCTTTATAAGGGCATGGATGAGACTTTCGATCAGGGTCTCAGCGAGCTTGTGGAGGTTACAAAGTACCTGTCTGCTTTCGGCGTACCTGAGGAGAACTTCGCAATAGATCTGACCATTGCCCGTGGCCTTGACTATTACACCGGAACGGTCTATGAAACGGAAATGACCGAGCATCCGGAGATTGGCTCTGTCTGCTCAGGCGGCAGATATGATAATCTGGCTGAATTTTATACCGATAAAAAGCTGCCCGGCGTTGGAATTTCCATCGGTCTTACAAGACTTTTCTATGTCTTGCAGGAGCAGGGGCTTTTGTCCGACGAAATGATTACTTCACCCTGCGATGCGCTGGTTCTCCCTATGACCGAGGATATGAGTTATGCAATTTCTGCCGCTACCGGACTTCGTGCAGCAGGAATTCGCACTCAGATTTACGGCGAACAGAAAAAGTTCAAGGGTAAAATGAACTATGCCGACAAGATAGGCGTTCCCTACGTTATATTTGTGGGCGAGGATGAAATAAAAGAAAATATGCTCTCCGTTAAGAATATGGAAAGCGGCGAGCAGACAAAGCTTAGTGCAGAAGACGCAGTAAAGCTTATAAAGGAAAATATTGAGAGAAAAAACAGCGGTGCGGTTATTAAAGAATAAGCGCCGCAATAAGAGAAAAGTCAGGAGTATAAATCATGTTAAAGTCCCGTACACATACCTGTGACGAGCTCCGCATAGAAAATGCAGGAGAAAAAGTTAAAATAGTCGGCTGGATGGAGAATGTCCGTGAGGTCGGCGGCAATCTGGCCTTTGTGGTTGTCCGTGACTTTTACGGTACAACTCAGGTAGTCTGCGAGAGCGAGGATATGCTCTCTATAGTAAAGGGTCTCAATAAGGAATCCACCATTTCCGTTGAGGGCGTTGTTCGTGAGAGAGCAAGCAAAAACCCCAAGCAGGCAACAGGTGATATTGAAGTTGTACCTGAGAAGATTGAAGTTCTGGGGCGCTGCCGCTACAATGAGCTGCCTTTTGAAATTAACCACAGCCGTGAGGCTGATGAGGCACAGAGACTCAAATACCGTTATCTGGATTTGCGAAATCCGGCAGTTAAGAAAAATATCGTTCTTCGCTGCAATGTTGTTTCCGCTCTCCGTCAGGCTATGACCGCACAGGGCTTTCTGGAGATCACCACTCCTATCCTTACCGCTTCCTCCCCTGAAGGCGCAAGAGACTATCTTGTACCCTCCAGAAAGCACCCGGGCAAGTTCTACGCTCTGCCTCAGGCTCCCCAGCAGTTCAAGCAGCTGCTGATGGCTTCAGGATTTGACAAATATTTCCAGATTGCGCCCTGCTTCCGTGATGAGGATGCCAGAGGCGACCGTTCACCCGGTGAATTCTACCAGATGGATATGGAAATGGCATTTGCAGGACAGGAGGATGTATTCGCTGTTCTGGAAGAAGTGCTGCCTCCTGTTTTTGCTAAATACGGCACATATAATATAGCTTCCACCGCTCCTTTCAAGCGTATTCCCTACCTTGAGGCTATGGAGAAGTACGGCAGCGACAAGCCCGACCTTCGCATTGACCTGCTGGTTGAGGATATAACCGAGCTTGTACAGGGTACGGAGTTCGGCCCCTTTGCCGAGGGCAATACCGTTAAGGCTATTGCCGTCAGCGATTGCGACATGACAAGAAAGAATATAGACAAGCTCTGCGCCGATGTTGAGGTTCAGGCAGGCTGCAAGCCTTTCTGGTTCAAGGTGGGTGATGACGGCGAGTTTGCAGGCGGAGTTGCAAAATTCATAAATGACCGCAAAGATGCCATTAGCGAGAAGTTAGGTCTGAAGCCCGGTTATCTTGTAGGCGTATGCGCAGGCAAAAAAGAGCTTGCTCAGAAAACTGCCGGCGTAATGCGCAAAATGCTGGGTGCGGCAGTTCCCGGTCATATGGACAGAGAGCGCTATGAATTCTGCTGGATCGTTGACTTCCCCATGTACGAGATAGGCGAGGAGAGCGGTCAGCTTGAGTTCTGCCACAACCCCTTCTCCATGCCCTCAGGCGGTCTGGAGGTTCTGCTCAAGGCAGAGCGTGGAGAGATCGATCCTCTCAGCATTACCGCTGACCAGTACGACCTTGTCTGCAACGGCATTGAGCTTTCTTCCGGTGCAGTGCGTAACCATGACCCTGAAATCATGATAAAGGCTTTTGAAATGGTGAGACTTGGCGAAGAGGACGTGAAAAAGAAGTTCCCCGCTATGTATAACGCTTTCTGCTACGGTGCTCCCCCTCACGCAGGCATTGCCCCCGGCGTTGACCGTATGGTTATGCTTCTTGCCGGCGAAGAGAGCATAAGAGAGGTTATTCCTTTCCCCATGAACAAGAACGCTCAGGATGTTATGATGGGCGCACCTTCCTTCGTAGAGCCGAAGCAGCTTGAAGAGCTGAACATTGTCTGCACAAAAGAGGAAGAGTAATATTAAAGATAAGCCCCAGAGCTTCCTCTGGGGCTTTAAAGGTATAATAGGAGGACACTATGTTTTCCAAAGTGAGAAGCTTCGGCGTCAGCGGCGTCGGCGGTTACAATGTTACCGTAGAGGTTTATATTACAAACGGGCTGCCTGCCTTTGAGGTGGTCGGGCTGCCGGATGCAGCGGTCAAGGAATCAAGAGAGCGTGTGAGAGCCGCAATTAAAAACAACGGCTACCGTTTTCCCGTAAGCCGAATGACTATAAATCTGGCGCCTGCCGATAAGAAAAAGGCAGGTACCATGTATGATCTGCCCATGCTTATCGGAATTCTTTCCGCCTCGGGAGATATTGAAAATCCGGGGGATGACTGCGCCTTTATCGGGGAGCTGTCCCTGACGGGAGAGCTTCGGCCGGTGCAGGGAGCTTTGCCAATGGCTATTGAAGCCATGAGGAGCGGGGTTAAAAAACTGTTCGTTCCCTATGATAACGGCCCTGAGGCAGCCTTTGCACGGGAAATTTCGGTATATCCCGTTAAGGATGTGGCACAGCTTATAAAGCATCTTAAAGGCGAAAAGCCTATAGAAGCGGCAGCTCCGCCCGAAACTGAGAGTATAGAGGAAAATCTGCCCGATTTTGCCGATGTTAAAGGTCAGGAAAATGTAAAACGGGCTTTCGAGATAGCTGCGGCAGGGGGCCACAATATTCTGCTGATAGGCCCGCCGGGAGCGGGCAAGTCCATGATGGCCAAGCGTCTGCCCACCATTCTGCCTGATATGAGCAGGGAAGAGATAATAGAATGTACGGAAATCCATTCGGTTTCCGGCCTTACAAGCAGAGAAAGACCCATAGTATCTCAGCGGCCATTCCGCTCTCCCCACCATACAGTTTCGGCGGCGGGACTGTCCGGCGGCGGCACAGTGCCGAAGCCCGGTGAAATCAGCCTTGCTCATAACGGTGTGCTGTTTCTGGATGAAATGCCTGAATTCAGAAATGACGTTCTGGAGGTTCTGCGCCAGCCGCTGGAGGACGGAGAGGTGACGGTTTCCAGAGTTTCGGGAACCTTGACCTTTCCAAGCCGCTTTATGCTGGTGTGTGCCATGAACCCGTGCAAATGCGGCTGGTACGGTCATCCGTCTGGAAGATGCAAATGCTCGGAAAAAGATGTACGCCGGTATCACAGCAGAATATCCGGCCCGCTTCTTGACAGAATAGATATAATAGTTGAGGTTCCTGCTCTTGAGTATGAGGAGCTGAGAAGAAAAGAACCGGCTGAAAGCTCGGCGGCAATAAAAAAGAGAGTGAACACTGCCAGAGAAATTCAGCGCAAGCGCTACGGCCAAAACTCTACGATGTGCAATGCCCGTGCCGGAAGCAGAGAGCTTAGAGAGTTCTGCGCCTTGAGTGGGGAGTCGGAAATCCTAATGAAAGGGGCTTTCGACGCAATGGGACTTTCTGCCAGAAGCTATGACAGAATTTTAAGAGTGGCAAGAACCATTGCAGATCTGTCAGGCGAGGAAAATATAGGTCCGGAGCATATTGCCGAGGCCATACAATACAGAAGCTACGAGTTTATTTAAAAAGAGGAAAAATTATGAACGATATAATTCTTGTTAAATTAGGCGAAATAATACTCAAGGGCCTTAATCGCCGTTCATTTGAGCAGAGACTTATGGACAATATGCGAAAGGCCATACAGAAGTACGGCAATTTTAAGGTATACTGTCTCCAGTCCACCGTTTATGTAGAGGCAGCGGATGACAGCGCAGATATGGACGGAGCATTCGAGGCCCTTAAAAAGGTGTTCGGAATCATTAAGCTTACCCGTGCCGCAGGCTGCGCCAAGGATAAGGATGAAATTGCAAAGCTTGCGGTGGAATACCTGAAAGAAGACATGGAAAACGCCCGCAGCTTCAAAGTCGAATCCAAGCGCAGCGACAAGAGCTTTCCTATGACAAGCATAGAGCTGAGTCAGTATGTGGGAGGAATTTTGCAGGATGCCTATCCCCACATAAGCGTTGATGTGCACGATCCTGAGCTTGTTGTTAACATTGAGGTGCGTGATCTGGCAGCTTATGTCCATGCCGCTCCCGTCAAGGGGGCAGGCGGTATGCCCTTAGGCTCAAACGGAGTTGCTGTAACTCTTCTCTCCGGCGGCATTGACAGCCCTGTTTCAACATACATGATAGCAAAGCGTGGCGTAAGGCTTATTCCCGTTCACTTTTTCTCCTTCCCATACACATCTGAGCTGGCAAAGGAGAAGGTCATTGAGCTTGGAAATCAGCTTACCGACTATTGCGGAAAAATGACCCTCGAAATTGTACCCTTTACCCACATTCAGGAGGAAATTCGGGATAAATGCCCGGAAGAATACTTTACTCTGATTATGCGCCGCTTTATGATGAGGATTGCTCAGCGCATAGCAAAGAGCAACGGCGCAAAGGCTATAGTAACCGGAGAGAATTTAGGTCAGGTTGCAAGCCAGACCATGGAGGCCATGGCCTCTACTCAGGCTGTAATGGATATTCCCTGTATTCAGCCTCTTATCGGGTTTGATAAGGAGGAAATTGTCACTATAGCAAGAAAAATAGGCACTTTTGAAACCTCTATCCTGCCTTATGAAGACTGCTGCACGGTCTTTACTCCCCGCCATCCCCGTACAAGACCCAAAGTTTCCGAGGTGGAGCAGGCTGAAAGCACGCTGGATATTGAGGCACTGGTCAACGAGGCCCTGACCGGAATTGAAAGGGTAGAGCTGAAAAATGAGTAAAGTATACAATACTGAAATAATTTCGGTAGGTACAGAGCTGCTTCTGGGCCATGTTACAAATACCGATTCAAGAGATATTTCCGAAATGCTGTCTCAGATAGGTATAAATGTAAAATATCACACCGTGGTGGGAGATAACCCCGAAAAACTTAAAGACTGTGTAGATATAGCCAAAAAGAGAGCCGATATTATAATTACAACAGGCGGTTTAGGGCCTACCTGTGATGACCTTACAAAACAGGTTCTTGCCTCTGCCTTTGGACTTGAGCTTGTCGAGGACAAGGCTGAAATGGACGCAATCTACGAATATATAAAGGGAGGAAAAAAGGTAACTCCCAATAATTACATTCAGGCTATGGTACCTGAGGGCTGCACGGTTTTCCACAATGAGTGGGGGACTGCTCCCGGATGTGCTTTTGAGGCTGAGGGAAAAATTGTCATGATGTTCCCCGGACCTCCCAAGGAGTGCGTGCCAATGTTCAAAGCTCTTGGATTGCCTTACCTTAAAAAACTGTCCGATGAACAGATAGTTTCTCACTCCCTGCGGATATTCGGAGTAGGCGAAAGCGCAGTAGACTATATGTTCAGAGACGATATGAACAAAATGACAAATCCCACCATGGCACCCTATGCCAAGGAGTGCGACTGCCTGCTTCAGATAACCGCCAAGGCAAAAAGTGAGGAAGAGGCAGAAGAAATGATAGCGCCGGTAATGGAGGCTGCTGCCGCCAGACTGGGTGAATATGTCTACGGAGTAGACATAGAGTGCATTGAAGAGCGGGTTATTGAGCAGCTGAAGGAGAAAAACTTAAGCTTCGCTGCTGCCGAAAGCTGCACAGGCGGAGATCTGGCAAGACGATTTACGGATATTCCCGGTGCAAGCGCCGTGTTCAAGGGCGGTGTGGTAAGCTATACCAATGAGGTTAAGGCCTCTGTGCTTGGGATAGACCCTGCTCTTATTGAGGAAAAAGGTGCGGTCAGCTATGAAGTGGCAAAAGAAATGGCTGAAAGAGTCAGAGAACTGTGCGGGGCAGATATAGGCGTTTCGGTCACAGGACTTGCGGGCCCTGACGGAGACGGAGTGCATGAGGTGGGCACGGTGTTTGTGGGGATGGCTGCCGATAAAACCTATGTAAAGGAACTGCATCTGGGCACCTACCGCACGAGAAGCTTTATCCGCCGTATGGCGGGAAACCATGTGTACGACATGATGAGACGCTATCTTAGCGGACTTAATGTAATGTGAATAAAAACGGAAAAAGCGAAGAGCTTTTTCCGTTTTTCCATTTATATGAAAGTTAAATTGGAAAAAGTCAAGCTTTAAGGGTGAAGACCCTGATTTTACATAAAGTCTCGGCTGTCGCTGAATATTGACAAAGCAATGTGCGGGGGTTATATTGACTGTGTGAAGTTATAACAGATCGCATGAGACGGAGGCGAGATTTTGATTAGTGTTAATTATCGGGATTCCCGATCTATATATGAACAGGTCAGAGACAATTTTCGACAGCTTATAATATCCGGCGTTTTACAGCCGGCAAGTAAGATCCCTTCGGTGAAGGAGCTTTCGGCAGAGCTGGCAATAAATCCCAATACCATACAGAAAGCATACACCGAGCTTGAAAATCAGGGCTACATATTCTCGATACCCGGAAGAGGACATTTTGTCTGCGAAGATGTTAAAAACGCAGAAGCAAAAAGAGACCGGCTTGTTAAAGAATTTATGGACACGGCGGCGGCTCTTCAGGCCATGGGCTACAGCAGAGAAAAGCTTGCGGAGCTATTGAAGGGAGAAAATGAAAAATGATAGAGCTGAGAGAGCTTACAAAAAGCTTTGACGGCTTTAAGGTTTTAAACGGTCTCAATCTTAATGTGCCCAAAGGGGCTGTTTACGGGCTCGTCGGCCCCAACGGCGCCGGAAAATCCACTGCCATAAGGCACATGGTTGGAATTTACAGACAGGACAGCGGGGAAGTACTGCTGGACGGCAGACCCTTGTACGAAAATCCTGAACTTAAAAGCCGCATATCATATATTCCCGATGATATTTTCTACTTTCCGCAGGCGAGTATTTGGGAGATGAAGGAATTTTACAGGAAAATATATCCTGAATTTGATTCCCAACGGTACAAGGAGCTGGGGGAAATCTTTAACATTGATGATAAACGGAGTATGAGAAAGCTGTCAAAGGGTATGCAGAAGCAGGCGGCGTTTCGGATCGCTATTTCGCTTAGACCGGATGTGGTGATTATGGATGAGCCGGTGGACGGACTTGACCCTGTGATGCGCCGTCAGGTATGGAGCGTTCTGCTCTCGGATGTGGCAGAAAGGGGAACCACTGTTCTTGTTTCGTCCCATAACCTTAGAGAGCTTGAAGATGTGTGCGACCATGTGGGAATAATGAACCATGGTAAAATGATAGTGGAGCGGGGACTTTCGGAACTTCAGGAAAGCCTTGTTAAAATACAGCTGGCTCTGCCGGAGGGAGAAAATTTGCCCCAGGGACTGGACATTATTCATCAAAACACCACCGGAAGGTTGCAGCAGCTTATTTTAAGGGGCAGTGCCGAGGAGATCACACAGCGTCTTTCCGCAGCCCATCCTCTTTTTACGGATGTATTGCCTCTTACTCTGGAGGAAATTTTTATATATGAGCTTGGAGGCACTGAAAGTGAAGTCAAAAACGCCATTATTTAACAAAACAATTATTACAAATCTGCTCAAGCGTTTTTGGCCCATATGGGCGGGTTACTTTGTGCTGATTGTATTCCAGCTTCCTGTGAATGTACTCAGTCAGCTTGAAACTGCCAATTATCTGAACCAGTCAGCGGAGTTCTTTGTTTTGATAAGCGGAAACAAAACCATGACCCTTTCTTTCGTTTTCAGTATTATTTCCGTTATGGCGGTGTTTTCATACCTTTATTCATCCAGAAGCTGCGGTATGATATGTGCAATGCCTATAAAGCGGGAGACGATGTTCATTTCCTGTGCAGTTACGGGGCTTCTGCCTATGATTCTGTCAGATATAGCGGTAGTTGCGGTAAGCGCCATAATGGGCTTTGCACAGCTTAAATATCTGCTGTTGTGGCTGGGCATTACGGTTATGGGAAACATCCTGTTTTACGGTATGGCTCTGCTGTGCGCCTGTCTTACCGGAAACATTGCCATACTGCCGCTGCTTTATCTGGTACTGAATTTTACGGGGTCCGTGGTTCAGAACGCATTTAAGAATGTGTTCAGTCGTTTTGTTTACGGCATGAGGCAATGGGGGGGAAGCGTGCTTGGATACCTTACTCCCATACGAGTGCTTGGAAGACATCTGATTGTAAGCGAAGACCCGGATGGCATTATAAGAATAGCGGGTATGGGCTATCTGGCGGTATACTGTGTAATAGGGATCGGATTTGCGGCAGCTGCATTTCTTATATTCAGAAAAAGGCAGATGGAAACGGCGGGGGACATTGTTGCCCTTAAATCCTTGAAGCCTATTTTTAAATACTGCATGACATTCGGGACCGCATTGGTTCTGGCAGCATTGGTGTGCAATGTTTTGCCTCCGTCCGTATTCAGAGGAACAGAGGCAGCGGCAATAGTTCTTCTGCTAATGCTTGCGGGGGCTGTTCTGGGCTGGTACGGCTCGGAAATGATGATGCAGAAGTCGTTTCATGTCTTTAAGTACAATTTTAAAGGACTTGTTTTTTCATGCCTGATAATTGGGTTTGCCATTACCGGTGCTGAGTTTAACCTGTTCGGCTATGAAAACCATGTGCCAAAACTTGAAAATGTTAAATACGCAGTAGTGAATTTTCTTAATGTGAAGGAAAGAGACAATATAGAGAAGGTTATACAGCTCCACAGAGGTCTTATTCTCAGCAAAAGCGAGAACGAAAAAAGCAGAAATCCCAATAAAATCATATCCATAAGCTATGTGATGAATAACGGAAGGGAAATTGCAAGAGAATATACTGTGACGGAACATCCCGAAAGATTTTACGAAAAGGGAACGACCGAAAATAATTACTACAGTGTGGAAAATTGCCCGGAGCTTATAAAACAGCGCTATTCACCTGCTACGAAGGTTACGGAAAATACCGTGGCGTTCTGCCAAATCTATGAAGCATCTCCGTTTCCGTATGAGAGTCAGGGTGAACCTGCCCAGACCCTCATGTTAAGTCCAAAACAGGCGGCGGAGCTATTCAATCAGTGCATACTTCCGGATATGGAGGAGGGGCTGATAGGCTGCGATTATCCTGCTGACGGGGAGCTGTATTTCCAAAATATGTCTAATTTCCGAGTGGAGATACATCTTAAACCGCAAAACAAAGACGCCGGCAGTGATCCTGCACAGGAAATCTGGGACGGCTTCTTCTGTCCGATAGATATGTCGGCAAAACGGACCATACGCTGGATCAACGAAAATACAGATCTGAATGTAAAAACGCTGCGTGAGGTCTATGGTGTGAATTAAAACTTCTGCGTTTATAAAAAAAGAACAGTTTGTTTAAAAAATTTTGGAAGTTTGTTCATTACAGGGTCATAAATATATATTATATTAACTCCCGTAATCAAGATACCAGATGAAAGAGGTCAAAATAAATGTACGGGTCCGAAGAAAATAAGGAAAACCAGAGGGACCAAAACCCCACCGTAGATAAATCTGCGGAAAATAATGAAACTGCCGGATACACCGGTGAAACAGACAGAGTGAACGGCGAATACCATTATAAAAACGGTTACACTCAGAAAATATATTCCGATGCCCATTATGCTCCCGCAAATGAGAGTACGGTACCGCCCAGATACTACACTCCGCCCCAGAAGCCGCCTAAGGCTCCTAAGCCTCCGAAAGAGAAGAAGAACGGAGGCATGACCGGAAAACTTATTGCTATCTGCCTTGTGTGCGCTTTGGTTGGCGGCGGCGTTGGTGCTGCTGTTACCGGCGGAGTTCTCAGCAACAAATTTAACAGTAAAATTTCAGATGTAAACCAGACTATTGATGAACTGAAGGAGTCTAACGGAAAATTTGTTTCCACTCAGCCTGTCGGCAGCGCAGAGAAGCGCCTGCCTTCCCAGATTTATGCACAGGCTTGCGAACAGGTGGTAGGTATCAGCTCTGAGGTAACTTACATTAACTTCTTCGGAATGGCAACCCCACAGGCTGTAACAGGTTCCGGCTTTATAATTTCCGAGGATGGCTATATCCTCACCAACTACCATGTTATTGAGCTTGCCTACAAGAGCAATCAGGAAGTTACAGTCATGGTTCATGACGGCACCAAATACCCTGCCGTGATTGTGGGTGTTGAGGAAAGCAACGATATTGCAATTTTGAAAATAGATGCTCAGGGTCTGAATCCGGCTCAATTCGGTGACAGCGACGCCCTTATGGTGGGCGACAGTATCTACGCTGTAGGTAATCCTCTGGGTGAACTGGAGTTTTCCATGAGCACCGGCACGGTAAGTGCAAAGGACAGACTGATAACCACCGAAGACAAGAGCGAGCCTATAAATATGTTCCAGATCGATGCAGCCGTCAACCACGGCAACTCCGGCGGCCCCGCATACAATGACAAGGGGCAGGTAGTCGGAATTGTTACTGCAAAATCTCAGGGTTCAGATGTTGAAGGTCTTGGTTTTGCAATACCAATCAATGACGTGGTCTCTATGGTAAATGATATAATAACCAACGGCTATGTTACAGGCAAGGCTTATATGGGTGTTCGGCTTGACGAGCGTTACAATTCGATGTTCAGCCAGTATTACAACATGCCCATCGGAGCTTATGTACAATATGTTGATCCCGACGGTGCCGCCGATAAGGCAGGCATTCAGGCCGGAGATATTATAATAAAACTGGGCGACATGGAAATACAGAGTCCCACGGACCTTAAAAAGGCCGTGCGGAAGTTTTCAGCCGGAGATACAGCTGAAGTCACTCTGTACAGAGCAGGCGAGAGCGAAACTCTCAGCATTACATTCGATGATTTGAAGCCTGCCGGCAATGTTGCCACGCCGGCCGCAAACAGAAGAATAACTGTTTTCGGCGAGGCTTACTGATTTGCTACTTTTCTACTCCTATAAATCCTCTCTTTTCTCCCAAAAAAACGAAGAACTCCGGATACCTTTCCGGAGTTCTTTGTTTTGCCCTAAAATAAAAAGATAATTGCCTGTTTGGCACTTGATTTTTTGTGCGTGTACGGGTAAAATATATAGGCTACGGGTATAAATCCCATAAAAAAATAAAATATGTTTTGTTATTCTCAGGAGGAATAAAAATGACTTACGAGATGGATGTTGCCGGCCTTAAACGGGATCTGCCCCTGTGTAAGGTCGCAGATGATCTTTACATAGGATCTTTTGTTATGTTCGGAGATGTGGAGCTTACCGTTCACTGCGCCACAGAGCTGCTGAAGCGTGCTCCGGAATATGATTACCTGATTGCTCCCGAAGCCAAGGCAATTCCACTGCTCTACGAGATGGCTCGCCAGAGCGGCGCAGACAAGTACTTCCTCGCAAGAAAAGGCACTAAGGCATACATGAGCGGCACTTTTGAGGTAAATGTGAAGTCTATCACTACAGAGAATGTGCAGAGACTGGTTCTGGACACTGCTGATGCCCAGCTTATAAAAGGCAAGCGTATGCTTATTATCGACGATGTTATATCCACCGGAGAGTCTCTCCACGCCATGGAAGAGCTGGTCAAAAAGGCCGGCGGCATAGTGGCAGGTAAAATGGCGGTTCTGGCCGAGGGCGACGCTCAGGACAGAGACGATATTATATGCCTTGCTCCTCTGCCTCTGTTTAATCCTGACGGCAGCATAAAAGAATAATAGAAAAAATAAAAGATAAGCGCTGAGATTATTTTATCACGGCGCTTATCTTTTTCCTTTGAAAAAATCCTTTAGAATTTTTGAACATTCGTCCTTCAATATGCCTGAGTAGACTGCGGGGCGGTGGCCGTAGCGCTCATAGAACAGGTCTATAACACTGCCGCAGGAGCCGGAGTTTTCCTCTCGTGCACCGAAAACTACAGTAGGTATGCGTGAATTTATGATTGCGCCTGTACACATCGGACAGGGTTCAAGAGTTACATAAATGGTGCAGTCTGTAAGGCGCCAGTCATGGAGAAAGCTTGACGCCTGCCTTATGGCCTCAATCTCCGCATGGGCGGTGGCATCGGAACATTCCTCACGGCGGTTCCTGCCCCGACCTATAATTTTCCCGTCCTTATCGGCGATGACGCATCCCACCGGCACATCTCCCATGTCTGCCGCTTCTTTAGCCAGTTCAAGAGCCTGACGCATATAGTACTCTTTTTCCATAATGTCACTTCCTTATAAAAAAGCGGCTCCGTATCAGGGAGCCGCTTTGGTATTCATGCAAAGACTTGCAATTACGCAGGTTAAAGATTCCGCACTGAAAAAATCAGGCGAGAGCTGCGGTGATAATTGCCATCTGGTAGACTTCCTCGGCATCGCAGCCACGGGAAAGATCGTTGATGGGAGCGTTCAGACCCTGAAGAATAGGACCGTAAGCGGCAAAGCCACCCAGACGCTGAGCGATTTTGTATCCGATGTTTCCGGACTGGATTTCGGGGAAAATAAAGGTATTGGCGTAGCCTGCAACCTTGCTGCCGGGGAACTTGAGCTGACCCACAACAGGGGAAACGGCGGCATCAAACTGCATCTCACCGTCAACGGCAAGTTCGGGAGCCATTTCCTTAGCGATTTCAGTGGCGTTGCGAACCAGATCAACATTTGCACCCTTGCCGGAACCCTTGGTGGAGTAGGAAAGCATTGCAACCTTGGGATCAACGCCGAAAACCTTTGCGGTTTTGGCAGTCTCCACTGCAACCTCAGCCAGCTGGGCAGCGGCGGAAAGGGTAACGTTTCCTTCCTTATCCAGCTTGTCCTCGTAGGAGATGTTTATTGCACAGTCACCCATGACCTTCATCTCGTCTCCACGAACCATAATGAAGCAGGAGGAGACCAGATTTGCGCCGGGCTTGGTCTTGATGAGCTGAAGAGCGGGGCGGACGGTGTCAGCGGTGGAGTAGGTTGCGCCGCCGAGAAGAGCGTCTGCATAGCCCAGCTTTACAAGCATGGTTCCGAAGTAGTTGCCCTTCTGAAGAGCTGCTTTGCAATCCTCGGGAGACATTTTGCCCTTGCGGAGCTCAACCATCTTTTCGACCATCTCATCCATAAGCTCGGAAGTCAGGGGGTCGATTATATCAAGGCCCTCAATGTCGAAATTGCCCTTTGCGGCCTCAGCCTTAACAACATCAACGCTGCCAACTAAAACAGGGGTGAGAAAACCGTCTTTTTTCAGTCTTGCGGCGGCTTCAAGAATACGGGCGTCATGGCCCTCTGTGAAGACTATCTTGCGGGGATTTGCCTTGAGTACTTCAATAAGGTTTTCAAACATTAAAAATACCTCCAAAATGGTTTTATTTACAAACATATATACTTTACCACTATAAAAGAAATTTTTCAAGAAGTTATGACGTTTTGTATTTACAAAAGTGCAATTCACAGCTATAATACAGTCTGTTATCACGGAAATGGAGATATATATGGAGAGAAATTTTCCCGACACCCTTTCGGCGCTTCGCCGTGAGAAAAATATAAGCCAGCGGCAGGCAGCCTCTGAGCTTGGTATAAGTCAGGCACTTTTGAGCCATTATGAAAACGGCGCAAGAGAGCCGGGGCTTAATTTTGTCTGCCGGGCCTGCGATTACTACGGCGTCACGGCGGATTATATACTCTGCCGAACCAATGACCCGGGCGGAGAAACTGTTGGCGCTGCCAAAGCCTTTATAGACCAGATCCGCACTGTGCTTGACAGAGCGGAAAGCGTACTCGATCAGTTTAATGGAGAAGAATAATGCAGGATCAGAAACATATCAGAAATTTTTCAATAATTGCACACATTGACCACGGCAAGTCCACCCTGTCAGACCGCCTTATAGAAAAGTGCGGTGCGGTGGAGCAGCGCATTATGTCCGACCAGATTCTGGATAACATGGATCTGGAAAAGGAGAGGGGCATAACAATCAAGGCCAGAGCCGTAGGACTTGAGTACACCGCAAAGGACGGGGAGAAATACACTCTCAACCTTATTGATACTCCGGGTCATGTTGACTTTAACTATGAGGTAAGCCGTTCCCTTGCAGCCTGTGAGGGTGCAGTGCTTGTGGTTGACGCCTCACAGGGCGTTGAGGCTCAGACCCTTTCCAACACCTATCTTGCACTGGAAAACGACCTTGAAATTCTGCCTGTGGTCAACAAAATAGACCTTCCTGCCGCCGACCCCAAAAGGGTAAAGGAGGAAGTGGAGGAGATAATCGGCATACCTGCCATGGATGCTCCCGAAATCAGCGCAAAGACAGGCATCAACATTGACGCAGTGCTGGAGGACATCGTGCAGAATGTCCCTGCACCTTCCGGAGACCCTGATGCTCCTTTAAAAGCCCTTATCTTCGACAGCCAGTATGACAATTACAAAGGCGTAATTGTCTTTATGCGAATTATGGACGGTAAAATCCGCAAGGATATGGAGCTGAAGCTCATGTCCACCGGTGCAAAATATAAGGTTCTGGAAGTGGGACATCTGCGCCCTGTGGGTCTCGAACCCTGCAATGAGCTTTCAGCCGGTGATGTGGGATATTTTACCGCCAGCATTAAAAATGTTTCCGACACTCAGGTAGGCGACACTGTTACAGAGGCTGCCAGACCTGCGGAAAATGCTCTTCCCGGCTACCGCCCTGCAAGACCTATGGTTTACTGCGGAATCTACACCGAGGACGGTTCAAAATATCCTGATTTGCGGGACGCTCTGGAAAAGCTTAAATTAAATGACGCTTCTCTTTCCTATGAGCCTGAAAGCTCTGCCGCACTTGGCTTTGGCTTCCGCTGCGGATTTCTGGGTATGCTCCACATGGAGGTTATTCAGGAGAGGCTTGAAAGAGAGTTTAATCTGGAGCTGGTCACCACCCTGCCATCCGTTATATATAAGGTTGTAAAGACTGACGGCACGGAGGTCATGGTCGATAACCCCCATAACTACCCCGAGCCTGTGACTATTGCCGAGTCCTACGAGCCCTATGTAAAGGCATCCATTATAACACCCAACGAATATGTGGGAAATATCATGCCTCTCTGTCAGGACAGACGAGGTGTTTACAACGGTATGCAGTACCTTGACAGCAACCTTGTGGAAATGCACTATGATATGCCCTTGAATGAAATCGTTTACGACTTTTTCGATACCCTTAAAGCCAGAACCAAGGGTTATGCTTCTCTGGACTTTGAATTCTCGGATTATAAGGAGTCTGACCTTGTGAAGGTGGACCTTCTTATAAACGGAGATCAGGTGGACGCTCTGAGCCTTATTGCCCACAGAGAAAAAGCCTATCCGAGAGCCAGAAGGCTTTGCGAAAAGCTGAAAGAGAACATTCCGAGACAGCTTTTTGAAGTGCCTATTCAGGCCGCTATCGGCGGAAAGGTAATCGCCCGTGAGACTGTAAAGGCCATGCGAAAAGACGTGCTCGCAAAGTGCTACGGCGGTGATATTTCCAGAAAGAAAAAGCTGCTTGAAAAGCAGAAGGAAGGCAAAAAGAAAATGCGTCAGCTGGGTACGGTTCAGATACCTACCGAGGCATTCCTTGCCGTTCTTAAACTTGATGAATAAGCTTATAAAACCGAGGCCGTGCTTTTTTCGGCTTCGGTTTTTAACTAAGTATTCTTAATAAAATCTTAAAGACTTTCCCTATTTATTTTTAAATCGA
>JARHZW010000034.1 GCA_029264685.1 Candidatus Limivicinus sp. | reverse complement strand
GGTAATAGCCTTCTTTTCCCGTAGGATTTTCTCCGCTGCGAACACCCTCACCAAACAGTATCCATATTGAGTTTTCTGCGACACTCATGCCGCCAATTCCACCCACTACGGCATTTTCGTTATCTATATTAGTTATGGTGTTCCAAACCTGATTTTATCGTATAAAATGAAGTCAAAAAGCAGCTATTATCCTCAGCTCTTGAAGCAAAAAACAAAGTATCGCCTAAGGACGATATTTTGCTTACTTTGCGCCACGGACTGCCGCTTTCTGTGCTTTCGAACAAATAATCAAGCATTGATGTTACCTCTGTGGTTTTATATCCGGGGGTAGGTTCAGTTGACACAACAGGCTCGCCGATAACTACCTCGGCGGTCTTTTCTTCTTTGTCCGCTTTTTTTCACCGCCTATAACAGGCAGGTCGTCATCAATTTGCGGCTCACTTCCACAGGCTATAATTGAAAATGACTAAGCTATCACTAAGACCATGCAAAGCACCGCCTTAAAAAGCTTATTTAGTTTCATATTCTATCCTTTCATTTACTGTTTCGGCAGTCCGAAACCTTTATGGTCTGACCTCCAATGCTTACGCTTTCCACATTATTCACATTTATTGTAATGTCGTCAAAAAGGCACATACCTCGCACAACGCCGTCTACATACTGGCTGGCTTCTGCTCCGTTTAGGTACAGAGGTTCACGGTCGGTGAAATTGATTTTAATATTTGAGTCAATGTCCCAGCGCAAATTCTGCCAGCGTTCACGGTATTCCGCCTGTTCCGTCAGCTCCTCCCCGCTCATAGCCGTGTCATGTTTATATACATAGTCTGCCTCAGGGGAGCGCATAAGAAGATAAATTGCGGTAGTAGAAATTTCCATGCCGTCGTATATAAGATGCACATCCCCATCCTCATTTGTAACTTCAAGAGGTTCGGGGAAATACAATGTCAATGGCTTATACCGGGCAGGCTCAATGACAGTACTGCCAAGTTTTCTTATTAACTCCCTGCTCTCTATTTTTCCGTTTTTGTCAAATTTTTTCTCTTCCAGACAGGCTTCGATCCATATAGGCCTGCCCGATGCTATTGGACCGTCATAAATGTATATTTCCAGAATAAGTGTCTGGCTTTCCTCATCGTATGCTTCATTGTAATATTTTCTGTACAGTGCTTCCTGTTTCGGTCTTCTGAACGGTTCGCCGTTTGCATCGTATATAATATTTCCGTCACCGTCTCTTTCCGGCTCTTCCAAATCCTCAGGGGCAAAGCTCCACTCGGAAGTGTAGGGCATATAATAGCCCAGTTTTCCTCCCGTAACAGTAAAGCTTATATCCGTAAAACTTTCTCCAATGTCGCATTTGTTCTGATAGGCCACATATTTCAGATACCCCTCCGCTTCTTCCCTGCTTATCGGGCTTATCGCCGCATACAAGCGGTAGGATTCCCCGTCGTTTATACAGGATAGAACAGTTATTCCTTCATCTGGAGCATGGGGTATGGGATATTCCTTATAATTGGCTACCTGATTTTCCTCTACCCTATAGTCGTTTCTCAGCTTTTCCTGCTGTCTGAAATATACCGACAGGCCGATTGCCGATGCGGTCACTGCAAGAAAAGCAGCAATAACGGCCGCAATAAGGAAAATACGCCCAAGGTGACCATGGTGTTTTGCCTTTGTCTCTGCGGAAAAATCCATAAAATCCGCACAGTCTTTTATATCGTTCTCGTCTGCACTGCCGATAGCTTTGAGCAGAGTAAATCCGTCTAACATAGGCCCTCCTTCTTAAGCTCCTCCATGAGTTTCTCCCTTGTCCTGTACAGGGTCATTTTGGTTCTGCCCACTCCTTCATGCTGCCGTTTTGCAATTTCCGCAACAGGAAGGATGAAGTAATACCGTGCCAGAAATATTCGCCGCTCCCTATCGGGCAGTCCATGAATAAATTGACTTACCGCCTCTTCAAGCTCCATGGCTTCAACCTGTTTTTCAGGCTCTGAGCCGACCCCGATACAGTCGGACAGTTCTTCAAATACAAGTTCCGTCTCTCCCCCGCCCCGTTTTTTTGCGTTTTTTCTTCTCCATAAATCCAGAGCAAGATTTCTGCATATGCTTCCGAAAAAGCTGTTAAGCACATTGGGCCTTTTGGGCGGCATAATGTTCCAGGCTTTAAACCATGTGTCGCTTACACATTCCTCTGAATCCTCATGGTTTGCGCATATGTTATATGCAATTTTGTGGCAGTATTTTCCGTACTTTTTGTCGCTTTCCTCTATGGCAGCGTCACTGCGCCGCCAGTACAAATCAACTATCTCTCTGTCTTCCATGCTGACCTCCCTATGTAGAGTTCACCTATATAAACGCAAAGCAGTTTCTAAAGTCACACTATTATGACATAAAATTTTTTGAAAAACACAACCACCGGCACAGCCGGTGGTTGTCATTTAACGGGCATAGCCCTCTGTTTCACCGTCTTTAAGCAAAACATAGTTATTCATGCCCATTAAGCAAACTGTGCCGTCCGGCAGCATTTCAGCCCCATGCAGATACCCCTGCCCTTCTTTCAGCTTGTATTCCCGAGAGGCTGACATTCTGCCGGCACTGTCCAGAAACGCC
>JARHZW010000020.1 GCA_029264685.1 Candidatus Limivicinus sp. | reverse complement strand
GTCAAGGCTATCGGCACCATGGCTCACTCATGGGTGCAGATGTTCCCCAGTGAGTATGACGCTTTTGTAAGCTATTGCAAAACCTATCCTACCAATGCGGTGCTGCTTGTAGATACCTATAATGTTTTGAAATCCGGTATTCCTAACGCAATACGGGCATTTAACGATGTGCTGAAACCTATGGGGATAGAAAAATGCGGTATTCGCATAGATTCCGGAGATCTGGCCTTCCTTACGGGCAGAGTCAGGGCAATGCTGGATGAGGCGGGCTGGACCCAGTGCACCATTACCGTTTCAAACTCTCTTGATGAGCGGCTCATAACCGAGCTTCTCCGTCAGGGGGCAAAGATCGACTCTCTCGGAGTAGGCGAGCGGCTGATTACTTCAAAAAGCTCTCCCGTTTTCGGCGGCGTGTATAAGCTCTGCGCCATTGAGGACGAAGAGGGGAACATTATCCCCAAGATAAAAGTAAGCGAAAATGTAGGTAAAATCACAAATCCGGGCTTTAAAAAGGTATACCGCTTCTATAATCGGGACACCGGCATGGCAGAGGCGGATTATATCTGCCTGAGAGACGAAGAGGTGGACGACAGCAAGCCTTTGGAGATATGCGATCCGGACGCCAGATGGAAGAGCAAGCTCATGGAAAACTTTAAGGCCGTGGAGCTGCTGAAGCCGGTGTTTAAAAACGGACAGCTTGTTTATAATCTGCCGGAGCTTGAAGATATCAAGCGCAACTGCGCCTATCAGGTCAGCACTCTCTGGCCGGAGGTCAAGCGCTTTGACTATCCCCACGAATACTATGTTGACCTTTCCCCCGGACTTATGGAACTGAAGGACAATATGCTGGAGGATTTCGGAAGAAATGCCGAAAGCACAGGCGAGAATAAATTTTAAATAAGGAGATGCAAAGTCATGTTTCCTGAAAAAACTCTTGCGTGGGGCCGCAGCAAAAGCTGCATAAGAGAGCTTGCGGCCTATGGAACTGCCAGAAAGGCACAGATAGGTGAGGACAGGGTTTTTGATTTCAGTATAGGAAACCCCAGTGTGCCTGCGCCTGCCTGCGTAAACGAAAGCATAAGGGAGCTGCTCAATACGGACAGCTGCGCTCTTCACGGCTATACTCCTGCCACTGGTCTCCCCTCCCTCAGAAAGGCCATTGCGGAGGACCTGAACAAAAAGAGCGGCGTTGAGATTTCGCCGGACTATGTCTATGTGTGCTGCGGCGCTGCCTCGGGACTGGTTATTTCCCTTAGGGCAATGCTTATGCCCGATGAAGAGGTCATAGCTTTTGCACCCTTTTTCCCTGAATACAGGGTATTTACAGAGGGAGCAGGAGGGAAGCTGGTGTGCGTAAAGCCGGACGAAGCCCTTCAGCCTGACCTTGAGGAATTTGAAAGGGCAATAACGGAAAAAACCAAGGCCGTCATAGTGAATACTCCCAACAACCCCTCAGGGGTAGTGCTGACGGCGGAAACGCTTCAAAAGCTGGGGGACATTATGGCACGGGCAGAGCAGAAGTACGGCCACAGTATTTTCCTTCTCTCGGATGAACCCTACAGGGAGCTTGTATATGACGGACAAACCGTGCCCTGCGTTTTTGACTACTACCATAACACTGTTATGTGCTACTCTTTCTCCAAGTCTCTCTCCCTGCCAGGTGAGCGTATAGGCTATCTGGCGTTAAGCTCCCAAATGGCGGAGCGGGAGGAGCTTTTCGCCTCGATTTGCGGTGTGGCCAGAGCCTGCGGCTATGTAAATGCTCCCAGTCTTATGCAGAGAGTTATCGAAAAGTGTATAGGAAACACTTCTGACATTTCCGTATATAAAGGAAACCGTGAACTGCTGTATAACGGCCTTAAAGATTTGGGCTTTGAGTGTGTATATCCGGACGGTGCATTCTATCTGTTTGTGAAGAGCCCCGAAAAGGATGCAAAGGCTTTTGCGGAAAGAGCCAAGAAGTACGAGCTGCTTCTTGTGCCCAGTGATGACTTCGGCGTGGAGGGCTATGTAAGAGTGGCTTACTGCGTGTCAGCAGATATGATCCGCCGCTCTATGCCTGCTTTTAAGGCATTGGCGGAGGAATACGGCTTATAAAAAGTTGATCATACAGGTGAAAATATCCGACTGTCTGCTGACAGCCGGATATTTTTTAATAAGGAACGATGCAGCAGTGGGCGGCTGCCGTAAAGTACAGTAAGGAACTGTATCAAAAATCGGTGTACAAAATCAGGTGGGAATGGTATCATAAGCTATCAAATAAAAGTTGCAGACCTGCTGCGTATAAACGGGCGCTGCAAATTAAATACGGAGGGTTAATATGAGAAATCCCTGGCCTATGTTTGGCGTTCTGGCCGTTACGGCTTTTCTTTGCATGTCATTCTCACCGTCCACTGTGTGGGGGCTGGTATTGTTTGTGATTGTAGTTCTTGCGGCGTGGATAATACTGCCGATGAAGTATGATGATTGGATTGCCGGTAAAATCAACCCGTACATTCAGGAGTATAAAGAGGACCATGACGCCGAAAAGCTGAAAATAGGTCTTGATAAATGGCAGAGGTGGGCTATTACAAAGAATTCACGGAGCGTTATGAAGATCAACCGCTTCAGCCTGCTTATGGAGCAGGGACGGTTTGAAGAGGCAAGACGAGTGACGGAGGAACTGAAAGCCTGTGCAAAAACGGCTGTGGAGAAAATGAATTACCACCTTGTTATGACGGAATATGCGGAAAAAATCGGGGATGAACAGCTGGCTGAGGAGCATAGGCAGTTAAGCGACAGCCTTAAAGCGAATTTGGGAAAGAAAGTAGAAAGCTGCGGCGGACCGGCAGATGCAAAAGAGAGCAGAAAGGCATTTCTTCTCTGGCTGTCGTTTTCCTTTTTTCTGCTGGCAGGCGGCATATTGTGCTTTGCCGTGAGGTCTGATGGTGCAATTAAGGAGCTGGGAGCGGGCGCCGTTGTGGCGTCATTATTTTCACTGCCTGTAGTGCTTGGGTGGCTGATAATATGGATAGTTCGGGCAGTAAAAGAAAAAACCCGCTGAAACGGGTAAAGGGGATGCTCAGCTTATATGACGGTTTTAGAGTATACAGACCTGTTGTGTATAAACGGGCGCTGCAAATTAAATTCGGAGGGTTAATATGAGAAATCCTTGGCCTATGTTTGGCGCTCTGGCCATTGCGGCGCTGTTTATAGCCGCTATGTTTGCACTGGCGAATATTCCGGGGGTGATCGACAGAACAATTACAAAAAAGCTTGCTTTCCATGCTTCGGATTTGGAATATAACAGGGAAGAGAGCGTGAAAAAGAGACTGTGTCAGCTGGAATGGATGCGCTTTTTCCCACTGAAAAAGGCGCTGATCGGTCTGCTGTGGCTGGCCTGCTTTTCCATTGCAATTATGGGTACTGCCGCATATTTTAAAGAATGGGAAACCGACTTTTTGCTTGCGACTCTGCTTTTTGCGGCCGTTGCAGCTCTTACGGCGGGAAAGGCGTGGCGGTACATCAAAACTCCGTACCGCTGTGTGCCTGTTTTAAACAAAGTGCTGTCTAAAAAAGAAATTCAAAGTCTTCTCATAGGAGAAAAATTTGAGGCGGTTCAGTTCAAAGATGAGGAATTGCAGAAATATATCCCTGTTTTGCTCAGTGAGAACTGGGCTGTCATAGAAGGTCTGCTGATTTCCAGAAGGCTTGCACTCAGAATGGGAGTTTACTACGGCGTATCACCGGACAGAAGATCATACAGTATTGAGATTGTATACCTTAACGGGGAGCGTTTTAAGACACGGTCAACAGACATTCCGCTGGTAAATCAGCGAGCAGACGAAATGCAGGCTCTGCTGGATCACATAGCAGGGGGCCATTTTCCTGTACGCCCCTGTGAAGAAATTCGGCGGAAATACAATGAAATTATGCCTGAAATTGAAAATCCCCATGATAAAATGCTGTATCTGCTGAAAAATGACGGGGCAGAAGTCAGAGAAGAATACAAAGCGGCGTTTGTATCGGGAAAACAGCATACAAAATCAAAGGCAAATAAACGCTATAGTGAGAGCATATAAATAAAACAAAACACAGCCCAAAACGGGCTGTGTTTTGTTTTATATGAACATTTTCAGGTTGATTACATCTTTTCGGGAGCGGAAACGCCGATGATGTTAAGGGAAAGCTCCAGAACCTTTCTTACGCACTCGCACAGGGTAAGTCTTGCTTCCAGAACCCCTTCTTCTGCGCCCTTTATGCGGCAGGCAGTGTAGAACTTGTGGAAGCGGGCTGCAAGCTCGGTTACATACTTGTTTATGCGGCTGGGGTCATAGTCTCTTGCGGCAAGGCGGATTTCCTCGGGCAGAGCAGCAAGCTGCTTTATAAGCTCCTTCTCCGCATCGGTGGAGAGAAGAGAAAGGTCAACACCGGAAAATTCAGGCAGGGGATGACCCTCTTCCGCAAGAGCCGCAAGCATGGTGCATATTCTGGCGTGAGCATACTGAACGTAATATACGGGGTTTTCGCTGTCCTGACGGATGGCAAGCTCAAGGTCAAACTCCACAGGGCTTTCGGGGCGGGAGTTGAAGAAATATCTGGCGGCATCTACGGGAATCTCATCCAGCAGATCGGTGAGGGAGATTGCCTTGCCGGTGCGCTTGGACATACGGACCACTTCTCCGTTTCTGGTCAGTTTTACAAGCTGCATTAAAACGATGTCCAGTCTTTCCTCACCGTTGAGACCCAGAGCATCCAGTGCGCCTTTAAGTCTTGCCACATGACCGTGATGGTCGGCACCCCAGACGTTTATAACCTTGTCAAAGCCACGCTTCTCAAGCTTGTTGCGGTGGTAGGCAATATCGGCTGCAAAGTAGGTGTAGAAACCGTTTGCACGGCGGAGAACGTCATCTTTAAGCTCAAGCTTTTCAATCTCCTCTTCCTTTTTGCCGGAGACTAAAAGCTGCTCTTTCAGTATTTCGGAGGTCTTGAGCCAGAGGGCACCGTCCTTTTCGTAGGTGAAGCCTTTTTCCGTGAGAAGCTCAACGGTCTCCTTAACATAGCCGCTCTCGTGGAGAGTGGACTCGAAAAACCACTTGTCGTATTCGATACCGTAGCGGCGCAGGTCAGACTGCATTTTAGGAATGTTTCTGTCCAGACCGAAGCGGGACATGGCCTGATGGCGCTCCTCCACGGTCTTTTCCATGTACTCGTCTCCGTAGGTATCAAAAAACTGCTTTGCAAGGTCTTTGATGTCGTCGCCGTGATAGCCGTCCTCGGGGAACTCGACCTTGTCCTCACCCAGAATCAGCTGGCGGTATCTGGCGTCAATGGAGGAGGCAAATTTCTCTATCTGGTTGCCTGCGTCGTTGACATAAAATTCACGCCACACATTGTATCCGGCACGGTCAAGCACGCTTGCAAGAGCGTCACCAAGCACACCGCCTCTGGCGTTGCCCATGTGCATGGGGCCTGTGGGGTTGGCTGAGACAAACTCAACCATAAGCTTGCGGCCCTGACCAACATTTATTCTGCCGTAATCCATACCCTCACTGTCAACGGCGGCCATAACATCGGCATACCACTTGTCTGAAAGGCGGAAGTTTATAAAGCCGGGGCCTGCCACTTCAATGGATGTAAACCATGTGCCGTCGAGCTGAGCGTTTTCAGCCAGAGCTTCCGCAATCTTGCGGGGAGCCATGCGGAGAGCCTTGGCGCCTGTCATGGCGTGGTTTGCGGCGTAGTCTCCGTTCTGGGTGTCCTTGGGTATCTCAACCGTGCCCTTCAGCTCTGCACCCTGAGGAAGTATGCCGGCTTCGGCGGCCTTTTCGTATGCGTTTAAAAGTATTTCGTTTATCTGTTCTTTAGCTTTCTCTATCAAATTAGCCATTTGTATTTTCTCCCATCTGCCTTACTGTAATGTGAAATTTGTTTCTGGTAACAACGGCGTGCTCCATGTTTACAACATAGATAAGCTCCATTTCGCCGCCGTTTTCGTCAAAGTGCTGTGTTACTTCCCTTGTATCTATGCCCAGATTTGCCACGCCGTAGGGCGTGGTATACTGGAAGGCGTTTTTTTCACCCGGTGTAAACACCATTCTGCTGCGGATAAGTCCGGTTCTGTCCAGAACCACCTGCCGGCCTTCAACCATAAGTCTGGTTGTAGTGCCCTCCATGCCGGTGACGGCAGTTTCCTCATAGCTGATACAGGCCATGTCTCCGTCGGTGAAATACTGACCGTCGGTGGTGAATTCAATGCCGTCCTCGTCATCAAAACCGTAGTTTTGCAGGCTTTTTATCTGAATTATAACATTATTCATATCTTTTCACACCTCCATCACCGGCACTTGCTCAGGAACCGGAAATTCTGCCGTACAGAGAAATTTCGCCGCAACGGCGGAAAACTCCTCCGGACTGCCGCTGGTCAAAAAGCGGAGCCTGCCTCCGCCGCCGGTAAGGGAATTTTCTTTAAGAAAAGAGGCCAGCTCTGCGGCGGCACTGTCTGCGGCGCTTACAAGGGAAACGTCCTCACCCAGATACTGCCCTATAGCCTCGGAGATTATGCCGAAGTGAGTGCATCCCAGCAAAAGCGCCTGAATTCCACCGTCTTTCATGGGCTGCAAGGCTGCTCTTACGGCGTTTCTCAGTTCGGCGTCATCAGGCCCGATATGCCCGCTTTCTATAAGCGGCACAAAGGCGGGGCATGGCAGAGCGATAATCTCCCTGCGGGGACACAAGCTGCCCAGCTCTCTCTGGTAGACACCGCTTTTTATGCTGGCCTCCGTGGCGATAACGCCCAGCGGGCCGCTGCCCGGAGTTTTGGCCATAAGGTTCACTACGCTGTTTATTACGCCCATAGCCGGTACGGGATAGGCCTCTATAATATCTGCCGTGTTGCTTGACACCGTGCCGCAGGCGGCAAGAATGGCCTTTACGCCGAAGGACGAGAGCAGATCCAGATCCTGTTTTGCTATGCGCCGCAGAAGGGCGGGGGATTTGGCCCCGTAGGGAACCCGTGCGCTGTCGGCAAAATATATAATATCCTCATCGGGAAGAAGCTTTCGCAAAGCCTTTACGGCAGTGAGCCCTCCTAAACCGGAGTCAAATATTCCCACAGGTCGTTTGTCCATCAATATCTCCTATTAAAAAAGAAAAATATTTATACGCTGACATCTTAATATAACTCATATTCCCTGTTAACACAAGGATAATTTAATATATGGGTGCAAAATTTGTATTTTTTATATAGTGGAATTGAGCTTGCCAATCTGCTATAATAGATTATGAAGAAGCTCAAAGGAGGCGGTAATATGAATATCGAACTTACAGACAAGGAATTCAGGCGGCTTCTTGACATGGTATATATAGGCAACTGGATATTGAATTCTACAAGAGGCACCGACCGCTTTGAGGATTACGACAAGATACAGGAAAAACTCTTTTCCCTCAGTCCTTCAAGGGGTATGCAGTCTCTGGTGCGCTATTCAATGGGCCACGTTCTGCCCTCCAAGGCCTACGAAGAGGGCGGAATACACGAAGCCATTGCGGATTACGAGGATGCGGTGTTTTTCAACATCCTTGCCGAGGAGCTTGCAAGGCGTGATCTGGGGCTTGAGGATTCAGACCCGGAGGACTTTACGGAGCTTGCGGAGCGGATGGAGGATTATCTGGATGAATTTGATAAGAACGGTCTTAATTCCATAAGTATTGATATGTAATGAGAGGCAGAAATT
Organism: Candidatus Limivicinus sp.; assembly: GCA_029264685.1. Classification (GTDB taxonomy): domain Bacteria; phylum Bacillota; class Clostridia; order Oscillospirales; family Oscillospiraceae; genus Limivicinus. The sequence continues at coordinate 32,235 of JARHZW010000020.1, read as the reverse complement.
ATGCACGACGAACTGACAAAAGAAGACATTAAAAAAATGCGTGAGGAGCTTGAATACCGAAGAATCCGGCTTATGCCTGAGCTTATGGCCGAGGTAAAGAGAACAAGAGAGTTCGGTGATCTCAGCGAAAACGACGAGTACAAAACGGCAAAGCGGGAGCTTAACCACAATAAGGGCAGGATACGGTATCTGGAGGGCATGATAAAGACCGCCCACGTTATCTCCGACAAATCAGGCGAGGACGAAGTGGGTCTTTTCGACAAGGTGGAAATTTATATGCCTGAGGATGACGAGACCGAAATTATACAGGTGGTGACTACTGTGCGCTGCGACCCCAGAATGGGCCTTATAAGCAAGGAATCGCCTTTCGGGAAGCAGGTTCTTGGCAAAAAGGTGGGCGATAAATTCACCGTTCAGGTGAACGAAAGCTACAGCTATGAGGCAGAGATCCGCTCTATAGAAAAGTCTGTGGACGACGGCAGCGCACCTTTAATGCGGTTTTAAATCAAAAGCTTATACCTTGTGCGGAGAAGGCATAAGGCATAAGCTTTTTCTTTTGGGAAAATCTCATAAAACCCTTGACAATGCAGAAAAAAACGGTATAATAATAAAGCTTATCTATGGATAGGCATCCTTGCTCCCGGATGTGCCGGGGGCCATAAGACCAAAAGGAGGTGCAAGTAATGGCAAAAGCAACCGAAAAGTACGAGGTAATGTACATCATCAACCCCAATTTCACCGAAGAGCAGACCGCTGCTGTGGTTGAGAAGTTCAAGAACCTTGTAGAGGAGAACGCCACTCTTGATGAGATGGAGGAAATGGGCAAGCGCAAGCTGGCTTATGAAATCAACTACATCAGCGAGGGCTACTATGTTCTCATGAAGTTCACCAGCGCTCCCGAGTTCCCCGCAGAGCTGGACCGTATCCTCGGTATCACCGACGGAATTCTCCGCCGCCTGATCACCCTGCGTGCTGAATAAGGAGGCATTATAGTGTTAAATCACATTGTTATTATGGGCCGTCTGACCCGTGATCCGGAGCTCAGATATACCCAGTCCCAGACCCCTGTCGCATCTTTCACTCTGGCTGTTGACCGTGATTACAGCGGCCGTGACGGAGGCGAGAGACAGACCGATTTTATCGACTGTGTGGCATGGCGTCAGTCAGCCGAATTTGTCAGCAAGTATTTTCACAAGGGCAGCATGGCAGTAGTTTCCGGCCGCCTTCAGCTCCGTGACTGGACCGACCGTGACGGCGGAAAACGTCGCAGTGCAGAAGTTGTTGCTGATAACATTTACTTCGGCGAGAGCCGCAGGGACAGCGAAAATCACGGTTTCAGCCGTGACAGTTATAACGACAATCGTGACAGCTATAACGGCAATTCCGGCAGCTACAACAGAAATTCCAACAGCGGCTACAATGACAGCCGCAATGCGGTAAGCCCCGCACCCAACAGCTTCAGTGAGCTGGATGACGGTGACGGCGAGCTGCCGTTCTAAATATTTTGATAGGAGGATACAGCTTTGGCTTTCGATAAGAACAACCCCAAGAACCGTAAACGCAGAAAAGTATGTCAGTTCTGCGTTGATAAGGCAACCAGCATTGATTACAAGGATACCGCTAAGCTCCGCCGCTATATGTCCGAGCGCAGCAAAATCCTGCCCCGCCGCACTACCGGCGTATGCGCTATGCATCAGCGTATGCTCACTGAGGCTATCAAGAGATCCCGTCAGATCGCTCTCCTGCCTTACGTGACCGACTGATTGACAATTTAACCGTTTTTAAACGGGTGTCTGTAAAACAGGCAGCATCAGGAATTTCCCGATGCTGCCTGTTTTTGTGTCTGCGTTCTTTTTAAAGCTTTAAAAACTCCTCCACAGCCTGCTTTCCGCCTGCCAATATGCCGGGCTTGCTGCCGTCGGCGGGAAGCTCTTTGCCCTGAACGGTAAGGCACAGGCCGCCGGCTTCCTCAACTATGAGCATACCTGCGGCATAGTCCCAGAGAGATACCTGAAGTTCAAAATATATTCCTGCTCTTCCGGCGGCTACGGAGCACAGGTCAAGGGCTGCGGAGCCTTGACGGCGTATGTCGAGACCGGCCGAGAAGGCTTTTTTCATTAACTCAAAGCTCTTATCGGTGAGAGAACTGTCATATGGAGCGGTTCCGCAGCATACAACACTTTGAGAAAGGCTTTCCTCCTGAACATGGATGGGCTTTCCGTTTAAATATGCGCCGCCCCCTCTCACAGCGGTAAACATTTCGTCTACATAGGGATTGTATACGGCAGCGGCAGTGAGGACTCCCTTATGCCTGTATCCTACAGATATGCAGCTGTGATTAAAACCGTGAACAAAATTCATGGTGCCGTCTATGGGGTCGATTATAAACAGATGCTCGCAGTTTAAATCGTCCTGCTGCTTGTTCTCTTCACAGAAAAACTTTGCCTCAGGCAGAGCTTCCGACAGCCTTTTCATCAAAAGCTCCTGGACTTTCCTGTCGTATTCTGTTACCACATCCCGCCTGCCGGTCTTTTTCTCGGTCAAAACCTCTGATGCACTGAGCATGAGTTCGGCGGCCTCTTTTTCGCCGGCGGTTATTATCTGAAGAATCTTGTTTTCACTAAATTCAGACATATTTTACCTCCCAAATTTTATAAACTTTCTTATTACATAACAAACCGAAAAGTTACAGGAGAAAGAAAAAACGAGTCTTCTATGATATAAAACGGTGCGTAAAACCACGCACCGATAAATTTACTTATCTTCTTTTCTCTGCAGCTTGTGCCTTTTTCCGTCGGGGGTCTGAATTACAACGCTGTCGAGCACGGATTTTGCGTTCTCCTTAAAAGCGTTGATGTACTCACGCCTCAGCACATCCCTTTCCTGAAGCTCCTCCTCCGTAAGCTGGCGCTCTTTGGCTATATGGGCAAGCTCGTTGATTCTGTTAATGCGTTCTTCTTTCATGGCGGCTCCTTGTTTTTCTTTTTTTATGATTTTACCACGCTTGAGCGGCCTTTTCAACAGTCTTGAGCAGGTTTTCGGTATCATAATGTCCCTGCTTTGACCATATTGCCGCAGATGCGGGAAAAAGGGTAGAATTACCTGTAATATCAAGGCTTTTACACAAATTAAGCCTTGCACTTTGCGAGCTTTTATGGTAGAATTCTAATTTGTGTTCAAATAAAAGTTTTTAATTTAAGGTGATAAAATTATATGGATAAACTGAGAAATGTAGCAATAATTGCACACGTTGACCACGGCAAGACTACTCTTGTGGACGAGATGCTCAAGCAGGGCGGCGTATACCGTGAAAATCAGGAGATTGTGGACAGAGTTATGGACTCGGGCGATCTGGAGCGTGAGCGTGGCATTACCATTATGGCTAAAAATACCGCTGTCTGGTACGGCGATACCAAGATAAACATTGTTGATACTCCGGGCCACGCCGATTTCGGCGGTGAGGTTGAGCGAGTGCTTAAAATGGTAAACGGCGTAATACTGCTTGTGGATGCCTCAGAGGGTGCCATGCCTCAGACCCGCTTCGTTTTGAGCAGAGCACTTGAACTGGGCCACAGAGTTATTGTGGTTGTCAACAAGATAGATAAACCCGATCAGAGAATTCACGAGGTGGTGGACGAGGTTCTGGAGCTTCTTATGGATCTGGACGCTACCGACGAGCAGCTGGATTCCCCCATGCTCTTCTGCTCCGGCAGAAACGGTACCGCAAGCTACTCTCCCGATGTTGTGGGCACTGACCTTAAACCCCTTTTTGAGACTATACTGGAGTATATCCCCGCACCTGAGCAGGACGAGGAAAAGCCCTTCCAGATGCTGGTCAGCAGCCTTGACTATAACGAGTATGTGGGCAGAATTGCAATCGGCCGTATTGAGAGAGGCGTTATAAAGCAGAATCAGGAAATCGAGGTCTGCAACTACCATGACCCCGACAGCCCCACCAGAAAGGGCAAGGCTGTTTCTCTCTACCAGTATGAGGGTCTGGGCAAGGTCCCCGTAACCGAGGCCGGCGCAGGAAATATTATTGCCATGAGCGGTCTGGGTGAGATAAGCATCGGAGACACTGTGTGCTTAAAGGGCTTTGCAGAGCCGCTGCCTTTTGTCAAAATCGGCGCTCCCACCGTGGAGATGAGCTTTTCCGTTAACGACAGTCCCTACGCAGGCCGTGAGGGCAAGTTCGTAACTTCAAGACAGATAAAGGACAGACTTATTAAGGAAACCATGAAGGATGTTTCCCTCAGAGTTACCGAAATCCCCGATTCCACCGAGGGCTTCAATGTGGCAGGCAGAGGTGAAATGAGCCTTTCTATACTAATAGAAACAATGCGCCGTGAGGGCTACGAATTTCAGGTGTCTCCTCCCCGCGTTCTTTACCGTGAGATAGACGGCAAAAAGTGCGAGCCTATAGAGCGTGTGGTCGTGGATGTTCCACAGGATTACATGGGTTCAGTAATGGAGAAGCTTGGCTCAAGAAAGGGCGAGTTCCTTGAAATGACTCCTGTGGGCAACCGCATGAAGATGGAGTTCCTTGTGCCCTCCAGAGGTCTGTTCGGATACAGAAACGAATTTCTGACCGATACCAAGGGCGAGGGTATTCTGGCTTCCGTGTTTGAAAACTACCAGCCTTATAAGGGCGAAATCGCAAGACGCAGTACCGGCTCTCTCATTGCCTTCGAGACAGGAGAGGCCTGCGCCTACGGCATCTGGAATGCTCAGGACAGAGGTGCCATGTTCATTACCCCCGGTACAAAGGTTTACGCCGGCATGATAGTTGGCGTGTGCCCCAAGAGCGAGGATGTTAATGTTAATGTCTGCCGCACAAAGCACCTGACCAATACCCGTGCCTCCGGCTCCGATGAGGCGCTGAGGCTTGTTCCTGCAAGACAGATGAGCCTTGAACAGTGTCTGGAATTTCTGGCTGATGATGAGCTTTTGGAGGTCACACCCCAGAACCTGAGACTGAGAAAGAGTATTCTTGACCACGGCCAGAGAATGAAGAACATAATGCGAAACAAGTGATTGGACGTTATTCACAAATTTAAAACAGTAAAGAGTTAATGATTTAGAGATTTATACAAAAATCTATAATTGTTACACAATGAAATTGAAAAATAACGCTGAATATCTTAAAATATAGGCTAACGTACTTGTCGGCGTGCAGCCGGCAATACACAGCCTTGCGAACTCCTGCTCGCAGGCACATGATGGGCCCGCTTTGTGTGGCTTACGATGTAAGCCACACAAAGTTTTAAGAGCGATGCTGAAGGTCCACCTGCAATGTGTAATGTAGCGGCTAAAAACCGCACAAAATAAAAGGAGGAAAAACAATGAAAAAGCTTATTGCTTTACTGCTTGCTGTTATGATGGTCTTCTCTCTTGCAGCCTGCGGTGAAAAGCCTGCTGATGCACCTGAAGAGTCTGCTGCTCCTACAGATGCTCCCGCAGGTCCTGCCGAAGAGGTTTCTGTTGATGAATCCAAAATCGCAGAGCTTAAGACTCTCAACGGCAAAGAGTATGGTGCAGACTATATCTCTCTGTACAAACAGTTCGGTGATGAGGTTACTATCGCCGATGTCGTTGAGGACGAAGAGACCGGCACAGCTTACATCCAGCGTGACGGTAAATTCTACACTCTGGGTCTGGACTTCCTGAGCCGTGCTATGGTTTATAACACTACTGTCCCCGAGGGCGGCGACTGGGAAGATGAAAACGATGTCTACGCCGACTGGTGGAGACTTTACATCACCCGCTGGAACCAGCTCCTTCCCGAAATTCCCCTTTACTCCGATGAGTACTATGATTTCTACAACGCACAGATAAAGGGTGTTGAGGAATTCCCCAGCAACCCCTACTGGGCTCCTACTCAGGCTTCCATCGACTGGACCTCCGAGAAGTCCGATAACTCCATTATCTTCGGTGACGTTACCGAGCTTTCCGGTAAGTTCCGTTACGCCATGTTCGGCGCAAACAGCCCCAACGCTGCTGACAGCAACATTCAGAAGCTTATAACCGGCCTGGGCATCGTTGAGCAGACTCCCGACGGCAACTTCGAGTGGAACCCCACCGTCGTTAAGGAGCACAAGGAAGTTGTTAACGAGGACGGCAGCCAGACCTTCACCATCACCATTCACGAGGATCTGAAGTTCTCCGACGGTTCTCCCATCACTGCAAAGAACTATCTGGTACATCCCATGGTGTTCTCTACTCCTGTCGGCGCTCAGGCTGCCGGCAGAGACCACTCCGCAGGTATGCAGTATGTGGGCTTCAAGAGCTTTGATGCTTACACCGGCCCCGGCTGCCCCGCAGAGCTCCCCGTTCTTGACGGAGAGGGCAACCCCACCACTGATGTTGACGGCAATCCTCAGGTTGTGAAGACCTCCAAGGAGTTTGCAGGTCTGCGCCTTCTGGGCGACTACCAGTTCTCCGTCACTGTTGACGACCAGTACATCCCCTATTTCTACGCTATTACATATGTAGCCTTTGATCCTCAGCCCATGGCTCTGTTTCTCAATAATGCAGACATCAAGGACGACGGCAACGGCGTTTACTTCACTGATGACTTCTATGCAAAGAACGGCGATAAGTACGTTATGGCCGACCATATCTACAAGGGCGCATGGAATTCTGACAGCACCTACCCCTACTCCGGTCAGTATGTAATTTCCCAGTGGAATGACTCTGACAACTCCGTAGTCCTTACTCTTAACCCCGAATACAAGGGTAACAGAGAGGGCAAAAAGCCTTCCATCGAGAAGATCGTTTACAAGAAGATCGTTCCCGCAACCCAGCTTGAGGACCTGAAGTCCGGCGGCGTTGACGTTCTGGCTACCATCAACGGCGGCGAGAGCATCTCCGAGGGTCTGGCTCTCTGCGATAAGAACCCCGATAAGTTCGTTTACACCCACTACAGCCGTGCAGGCTACGGTAAGCTGGGCTTCCGTGCCGACTTCGGTCCTGTTCAGTTCACCGAAGTTCGTCAGGCTATCGCCTACTGCATGGACAGAGCAAAGTTTGCCAAGGACTTCACCGGCGGTTACGGCGGTGCAGTTGACGGTCCTTACTACTCCGGTTCCTGGATGTACAAAGAGGCTATTGCTGACGGCATGATGCTTGATGCTTACGCTACCTCCGTTGACAGCGCAATTGCTGTTCTGGAGGAAGGCGGCTGGGTATATGCAGCTGACGGTTCCGATTATGTTTCCGGCGTTCGTTACAAGAAGATTCCCGCATCCGAAATGGATGAGCGTGACATTACCTTCGCTTCCAAGGACGGCGCATACAAGACCGAGAAGGTCGGCGATGACTACTACATGCCTCTGGTACTTAACTGGTACGGCACTACTCCCAACCCTGTTTCCGACCAGCTGATGACCGGATTCCTTGAGAATCCCAACCTGAAGAATGCAGGCTTTGTTATCCAGTACACTCTGGGTGACTTCAACCCCATGCTGGATGAGCTGTCTCAGGCTCCCATCTACGGTTTCTACAGCGGTACACCTCTGTACACCTGCTTCAACTTCGCAACCGGTTATCCCTCTGCTGTCTATGACTACGCTTTCAGCCTGACCATAGACCCCGCAGAGTATGATACCTACAGCCAGTACTACATTAAGGATATGGCTGATGCTTACTGGCTCAAGTAAGATGAGTATTCCCAACGGGGAATAATTATAATGGCGCCGCGGAAGAGGGGCGTTTGCCTCTCTTCCGCATTGCATTGTAAAAAAGTGAAAAAATTTGTCTGAAAAAGTGAAGAAAATCATCGGAAAGTTTTGAAACTGTCGGTGAAAGCCTGTATATAATTAAGAGGTAAGGGTGGGAGCTTTTACTTATATACAGGGTAGAAAACGGTCTGCTTTATGCAGGTATGTAATTTATCCATTTAAACAGGCAAGAAATGAGGAATGACTATGCTAAAATACAGCCTGAAAAGAATAGGGTACATGCTGGTAGTTTTGATACTGCTTTCTTTCATCATGTTCATGATTTACAGCCTTGTTCCCGCCAACAGAGCCTATCAGGACGCAAAAGCGCAGGTACAGGCTATGAAAAACACTATTCCAAAAGGACAGCAGCAGGAATATTTTGATAAGCTGTATCTGGAGTATCAGCGCAAATACGGTACTGATACGGACAATAAGCTTGTAAGATATCTGCGCTGGATCGGCGTTGCCCCTCTGTACGACGGTTCCTATGACGGTCTTTTGCAGGGAAATCTGGGCTGGTCCTACGAAAGACAGAAGCCTGTTCTGGAAGTTGTCGGACCTCCTATGAAAAACACCATAAAGATAAATATTTTCGCCACCATACTGGCGTTGGGAATTACCATACCTCTCGGTATCCACTGTGCCGTGAAGCGAGGGTCTCACTTTGACCAGGGTGTTCAGATATTTACCATCGTGGGCTACAGTTTGCCGACCTTCCTTATATCTATACTTTTCATATGGCTGTTTTGTTCAAAGCTCCATATTTTCCCCCCAAGCGGAATGCAGACCCCGGGTTCAAGTTTTGTGGGCATGAGAAAATTCTGGGATGAGCTTTATTATCTTGCTCTTCCCCTTATAACCATGACCTTCTGCTCACTTGGCGGTATGACCAGATATGTCCGTGCTTCCATGATCGAAGCTCTTTCTCTGGACTGCATTAAAACCGCAAGAGCAAAGGGCCTCCGTGAAAGAGCAGTTATTTATTCCCACGCATGGCGCAACGCTCTTATCCCCATTGTTACTCTGGTTGTGGGCTGGTTCCTCGGCATCTTCGCCGGTTCTCTGGTTATTGAAGATATGTTCGCATTAAACGGTATGGGCAGACTTATGATTCAGTCTCTGCGTGCCGCTGACTACGATGTAGTTTTGCTTATGCAGATGTTCTATGTTGCAGTTTCTCTGATTGGTAACCTTATAATAGATATTATTTACGGTCTGGTTGACCCCAGAGTCAGAGTTTCAAAGTAAGGAGGAGAGGAAAATGAGCAAAAATTTCAAAAAGTCCTCTCAGGACTTCTTTAAAACAATCGGTTCATGGGTCGGCCGTTTGTGGAAGGGCGGCAGCAATTCCCTTGCGGATGAAATGCCCTCAGCCACCGGCGCAGAGGCGGCAAAGGCCGCTGATGTTGAAGAAATCGTCAGTCCCGGCCGTCAGATACTTAATAACTTCCTTGAAAAGAAGCTGGCAGTCTTTGCACTTATCCTGCTGGCCGTAATGTTTATCACCATGTTTGTGGGACCTCTTATGATGCCCAAATATGACGATGCCTACACTGAAGTCACCCAGAAAAGCATTCCGCCAACAATGTCTATGATGTCCGTTCCCCGTGAGCTTCGTGGTGACGTGAAGATGATAGACGGCTTCGGATCATTTACCGTCGGCCTTTCAAATGCCGGTAAGGTATATGTATGGGGCGCAACCAAGATAGGCACCACCGGTATCGATGTGGCCGATATTCCTCAGGAGGTAAAAGACTCCAAAATCGAAATGGTTGCAGCAGGTATAGACCATATTGTTGCAATCGCTGATACAGGTAAGGTTTACTGCTGGGGCAGCAACAAGCTGGGTCAGTACGGTACCGAGAAGGAAGCCCGTGAAAGCGGTCAGGATATTAACCCCAATATTGCATACGAGCCTGAAATTCTCAGAACCTCCGGTATTGATGTAAGCCGTGTCAAGAAGCTTACCTGCGGTTATCAGACCTCAGCCATCATCCTTGATGACGGAACCCTTTATCTCTGGGGCAATAAGAACGCCTACACTAACATGGATTTGTTCCTTGCCGCAGGCAATATGTACGATCTGGACTTTACCCTTAACTATATTGTTGGTATTAACGGCAAGAGACGCACTATCTACACCGGCTCCCGTGGACTCTACGATGTAGTCAGACCTAATCTCGACCAGAGAACAGAGGCTATCGGCGATTTCGTCGGCAAGCGCAAGATCGAGAAGATCGTGGCAACCTCCACCTCTATGGCTCTTATGCTGGATGACGGTTCCGTCTGCTTTGCAGGTGACTTCCCCAGAGGCGTTATAAATGCACCTGCACTGCCTGCTGACGAGCATTTTGTTGATATTGTGGGCGGTTCCTATCACTACAGCGGCATTACCGATAAGGGCAATGTATATTCATGGGGTGCCGATAACCTGAACCAGTGCGATGCTCCCAAGAAAATCAAAAATGTTGATAAGCTCTTCTCAGGCTCCTTCCAGACCTATGCAGTCCGTGAGGACGGCAAGCTTCTGGATAAATGGGGTCTGAAGGGATACCTTTTCGGTACTGATATACACGGCGCCGATATATTCCAGCGTATTATCAACGGCGGACGCATGACTATGACAATAGGTGCGGTCTCCGTTATCATCTCCACCATCATCGGTATTATTATAGGCTGCCTTGCAGGCTACTTCGGTGGTAAGGTGGATATAATCCTCATGCGTGTGGCGGAAATCTTCCGTGCCATACCTTTCCTGCCCTTTGCCATGATCCTTTCGGCCGTTATGGGCAGAATGACTCTCTCAGAGACCATGAGAATATTTATTATAATGTGTATTTTGGGTGTGCTGTCCTGGCCCGGACTTGCAGTTCTGGTCAGAGGTCAGGTTCTGGTTGCCCGTGAAAGCGAGTATGTAACCGCCGCAAAGGCCATGGGTGTTAAGGAAAAAAACATTGCCTTTAAACACATCCTGCCCAACGTTATGAGCGTTATCCTTGTTACTCTCATGCTTGACTTCGGTACCTGTATGCTGACCGAATCCTCTCTCAGCTATCTGGGCTTCGGTGTTGCTTACCCCCGTCCTACATGGGGTAATATGCTCAACGGCGCAAATAACGCAACTATTATCAATACCTACTGGTGGCAGTGGCTGTTTACCGGCATTTTCCTCGCAGTCACCACAATTTGCATTAACATTGTGGGTGACGCACTCCGTGATGTTATGGACCCCAAGTCCAGTGTTGAAAAGTAAGGAGGGAAAGACATGCCACTGTTGGAAATTAAAAATTTAAGAACTTTCTTTAAAACCAAAAAAGGCATAGTCAAGGCCGTTAACGACGTGTCCTACTCCCTTGAAGAGGGAAAGACTATCGGCATAGTTGGAGAATCCGGCTCCGGTAAGTCCGTTTCCGCCATGAGTATTCTCCAGCTTCTGGATGACAACGGCTATATTGAATCCGGTGAAATCCTCTATGAGGGAAGAGACCTGACAAAGCTTCCCATGGATGAAATGTACGCTATTCGTGGAAACGCAATATCCGTTATATTTCAGGAGCCTATGACCTCGCTCAACCCTGTTTTCACCGTTGAGCGACAGCTCTGCGAACCCTTTATGATACATCAGGGGATGAAGAAAAAAGAGGCCAGAGAGAATGCACTGCGTATGCTGTATGACGTTCAGATCCCTAACCCTGAAGCCGTTATGAAGCAGTATCCTCATCAGCTTTCCGGCGGTATGCGCCAGAGAGTTATGATTGCCATGGCGCTGGCCTGCAAGCCTAAAATCCTTATTGCAGACGAGCCTACCACCGCCCTTGACGTTACAATTCAGGCTCAGATTCTGCGCCTTATGAATGACCTTCAGAAAGAGAAGGGAACGGCCATTATATTTATTACCCACGATTTGGGTGTTATAAATGAGATGGCCGACGACGTTGCAGTTATGTACTGCGGACAGGTTGTGGAAAAAGCCTGTGCAAGAACTATTTTTGAAAACTGCAAAATGAGCCACCCTTATACCGAGGGACTTATGTTCTCTATCCCACGCATAGAAAATGCAGGCAGCAAGATAGAGCCCATCCCCGGTGTGGTTCCCCATCCTCTTAACCTGCCTAAGGGCTGCAAGTTTGCACCACGCTGCAAATATGCAACTCAGAAGTGCATGGAGGAGGAACCCAAGCTGACTGACATGGGCAATGGACAGCTTATCCGTTGCTTCTATCCTGAAAAGGAGGTGAGACAGAGTGCCGAGCACAAAAAAATTACTGTCAATAACTAATCTAAAAAAATACTTCCCCGTTGCCAAAAGCTCTGTCTTGCAGAGAGAGCAGCTTTATGTCCGTGCAAATGAGGATATTTCCCTTGATATTTACGAGGGCGAAACTCTGGGCATAGTGGGTGAAAGCGGCTGTGGTAAGTCTACCTTGGGCCGTACTCTTCTCCAACTGTATCCCCAGACTGCCGGTACTACCATGTACTACGGCGCCAGTCTCGCAGATTTCCCCTGCGATTATGTTCCCGAAACCCTTAAAAATCTGGACAAGTACAGACACAAAATAAACAAGGCAAACGAGAAAGCACAGGAGCTTATCAAAAAAGTAGAGGAAGCCGGCGGCGAAGAGAACGCAGATTTCTACCTGCTTCAGGATAAGAACCTTGCTGTTTCCGATGCTCAGACAACCCTCAGCCATGTTGTAAAGATTCTCGGCGGATTCTATACCATTGAGGACGACAACAAGGGTATAGACATTATGCTCAAGATACATGAGGCAAATGTTAAGCGTGTTACCGCAGCTCATAAGCTGCACAGGGCTCGCATTGAAAAGGAGCACCTTGACACTGTTACCGATGCCAAAAATATGGATAAGGTAATTGAGAAGAGAAACAAGCTGACCGAAGAGATCGAAGAGCTTGAAAAGAAATATGCCGAGAATGAGGCAGCTGTTAAACAGCTCAATGATGAGCTGGACAGCCTTAGAAAGAGCTATGCCACAAACGAGGAGTTCCAGAAATATGAGGCTCTCAGAGATGACGGAATAGACCTGTCCCGTTTAAAATACAGCGAAATGCGCTATCTGCGTCGTGATTTGCAGATTATTTTTCAGGACCCCTATTCATCCCTTAACCCTCGTTTCACTATAGGCCAGATAATCGAGGAAGGTCTGCTTACTCACAATATGTATAAGCACGGTTCTCCCAAAATGCGTGAGCATATTGTCAACACCATGGTTGAGTGCGGTCTTCAGGAGTATATGCTGCACCGCTATCCTCACCAGTTCTCCGGCGGTCAGCGCCAGAGAGTTGCCATAGCCCGTGCCCTTGCAGTTAACCCCAAGTTTATTGTGTGCGACGAATGTGTTTCCGCTCTTGACGTGTCCATTCAGTCTCAGATAATAAACCTTCTTCAGGAGCTGAAGGAGAAAGAACACCTGACTTATATGTTCATCTCCCATGACCTGTCTGTCGTCCGCTACATTTCCGACCGTATCTGCGTCATGTATCTGGGCAATGTTGTTGAGCTTGCTGATGCGGCTACCGTGTTCTCTGATCCCAGACATCCTTACACTGTGGCGCTTCTCAGCTCTATTCCCACTACGGATGTGAACACCGCATCAAGAGAGCGCATTATTCTTGAGGGAAGCATTCCTTCACCTATAAAGCCCCCCTCCGGATGCAAGTTCCATACCCGCTGCTATATGGCCTGCGAGAAGTGCAAGAGAGTTCCTCCGGAGCTTCGTGAGGTCGAACCGGGTCACTTCCTTGCCTGCCATTTCCCTGAAAGAAAGATTGACGAAAACGGAAAATATCTGTTTGCGCTCCCCAAAATGGAGCAGAAGTCAGAGAGAGGCTGAGAGATATGAGATTTCCCTTTTCCAGTAAAATGCCTAAGATCAGCCGTGAGGAAGAGGAGAAACGCATAAAAGAACTCAGAGAGGCCAAAGTAAGCAACTCAGAAAAGTTCACTATGATCTGGACGGCCTATTTGTGGTTGTTTCTGCCAAGCGTTGTTATCCTCTTAGTAATTGTATTTGTTACTATGTGGCTTTTTGGCCTTTTATAAGCTGCTTATATCTGTTTAAATCCCCCGGATTATTCCGGGGGATTTTTTGCGTTTTTATAATTGCCTTTTTATGGGACTTTTTGAAAAATTACAGAACAAAGTATTTTCCGAAAACAGGCTTACCGCTGAAACCGTTTAACTGTTATCGATTTAACGCTTTAAGCCATAGCTGTTTACTGTGTAAAAGCAACAAAAGATTATAGCCTGATTTATGGGTAATTGCGGTTTTTAACAAAAATGTTTACTTTTACAATTTAGCTATTGAAATTCCTAATTAGATAAATTACAATGAAGAACAAATTAAAGGTTTTACCAATTTACACGAGCAAAGTGCTTGCCGTGTCAGCTGCTGCCGTTAGGACCGCAAAAAGGGTAGGGCCTTGGGAAGATAAGAGGCGTAGTAAAATGAACTCAAAAACCCTGCTTTACATTTTAAAACGAATCGGTCTTGCGGTGCTGACTGTGTGGGTGGTTATTACGGTGACTTTTTTCGTAATGCACTCCATACCCGGCGGTCCGTTTATGGGTGAAAAGGCGGTTGCTCCCGCCACGCAGGCGGCTCTTGAAGCAAAATTCGGTTTGGATAAATCCAAATTTGAGCAGTACACCACCTACCTGAAAGATATAGTCGTAAACCACGATTTCGGTCCTTCTCTCAAACAGCGTGGACGTACCGTCAGCGCCATTATTACTGACGGCATGAAAACCTCCGCAAAGCTTGGCCTTACTGCTGCGTTTGCGGCGCTGGCTTTGGGGGTCGTGCTTGGATCCTTCGCTGCACTTATGCGAAACCGAATTCCGGACAAAATAATAATGGTTATAACTACCGCATTTGTTTCTATGCCATCGTTTATCATGGGCTCGCTGCTGCTGGTACTGTTTGCAATCAAACTTGCAGTGCTTCCTGCAAACGGAGCCACTACGCAGGGTCTTATCCTTCCTGTAATTACTCTGGCTCTTTACCCAATGGCTTATATTACAAGGCTTACCCGTTCCTCAATGCTTGACGTTCTGGGGCAGGATTACATCAGAACAGCCAAGGCCAAGGGGGTTTCAAAGTCGAAAATCATCTTCGGTCACGCACTGAAAAACTCCCTTATCCCTGTTATTACCTACTTCGGCCCCATGCTTGCCTATATAGTGACCGGCTCTCTGGTCGTAGAACAGATTTTTGCAGTTCCGGGTATAGGCAGAGCTTTTGTAAACAGTATTACCAACCGTGACTATCCTCTTATAATGGGCTGCACCATTGTCCTTGCCTGCCTCATCGTAGTTATGAATCTGGTGAGTGACATTCTGTATAAAGTTGTAGACCCGAGAATTAACCTTGAATAAGGAGGCAGAGACAATGACAAAAAAACCTTTCAGCCTCCATGTTGACCTTGACGATTTCATACCCGCCACCGAAGAAGAAAAGGAATACATGGTGCAGATGCGCCCCTCTTCAACATTTTTCAGGGACGGCGTAAAGAGACTTCTCAAAAATAAGGTTGCAACAGTAAGCTTCATTATTATAGTTTTGATTACACTTTCGGCAATTCTTATTCCTATGTTCTGGCCTTACCAGTATGAAACTATGCTTGGCGTCAGACCCGGCAAGCCGGTGGATGCGTCATTTAACAATCTGGCGCCCTTTGAATACGGCAGAACAGAACTCAAAATGATGGAAAACGGAGAAAAAGTTTTCCCCCACATTTTCGGCACTGATTCTTCCGGCAGAGACTACTTTATACGAGTAGTTTACGGCACCAGAATTTCTCTGGCCGTAGGATTTTTCGCAAGTATCATTGTACTTATAATAGGCATGACCATAGGCTCTATAGCCGGTTACTGCGGCGGCAAGGTGGATCTTGTCATAATGCGGATAGTTGACATTATATATTCTCTGCCGGATATGCTGATGGTCATTCTGCTGTCAACGGTTTTGAAGGTGGCTCTTGCGCCGGTTATTGAGGGAACAGTGTTTGCAAAGATAGGCGCAAACATAATAAGCCTTTTCGTTGTGTTCGGCCTTCTTTACTGGGTGTCAATGTCCAGACTTATAAGGGGACAGATTTTATCCCTGCGTGAGCAGGAATATGTTCTGGCATCCAGAGCAGCAGGAGCAACAGGCAGCTGGGTAATCAGAAAGCACCTGCTTCCGAACTGCATAAGCGTGGTTATAATTTCCACCGCCTTGCAGATACCAAGCGCAATATTTACAGAGAGCTATCTTTCGTTTCTCGGTCTGGGTGTCAATGCCCCCATGCCCTCTCTCGGTTCTCTTGCCTCAGAGGCGCTCAACGGCCTCAGCTCCTATCCGGCCCGTCTGGTCATTCCGGCAATCGTCATTTCTCTTATAGTTTTGTCCCTGAACCTTTTCGGAGACGGACTGAGAGATGCCTTTGACCCCAAGCTCAGAAACTGAGAAAGGAGCATAACAAATGCAACTATTAGAAGTTAAAGATCTGCATACTTCCTTTTTCACCCCCGCAGGCGAGGTAAAGGCCGTAAACGGCGTGTCCTTTAATCTTGACCACGGTAAGGTGCTGGGCATAGTGGGCGAAAGCGGCTCGGGAAAATCCGTCACCGCATATTCAGTTATGCAGATATTGGAAAGTACCGGAAAAATAGTCTCCGGCTCCATTAAGTTTGACGGACAGGAGCTGGTTGACGCCGGTGAAAAAGTGATGAAAACCATTAGGGGTAACAGAATATCCATAATATTTCAGGACCCCATGACCTCTCTGAACCCTACCTATACCATAGGCCATCAGCTTATGGAGGCAATAATGCTCCATACGGGGCGAAACAAAAAAGAGGCAAAAGAGAGAGCGATAGAAATGCTCAGGCTTGTAAATGTGAATGAACCGGAAAAGCGTATAAAACAGTATCCCTATGAGTTTTCCGGCGGCATGAGGCAGAGAGTTATGATAGCCATGGCTCTGGCCTGCGAGCCTGACATCCTGATAGCCGACGAACCTACCACCGCCCTTGATGTGACCATTCAGGCTCAGATACTTGACCTGATGAAGTCCCTTCAGGAGGAGCTGGGAATGGCAATCATAATGATAACCCACGATCTGGGCGTGGTTGCTCAGATGTGCGACGAGGTTATAGTTATGTATGCCGGATCAATATGCGAACAGGGAACGGCGGACGAAATTTTTTATAATCCCAGACACGAGTACACAAAAGGCCTTATGCGCTCCATTCCTACCGCAGACACTGCGGGACGAAAGCTGGAACCCATTACAGGCACACCTATAGACCTTCTTAATATGCCTCAGGGCTGTCCGTTTGCCCCACGCTGCGACAATGCCATGAAAATATGCCTCAAGCAGCGCTGTGAGCGTATGCAGCTAAATGAAGATCATCAGGCTGCCTGCTGGATGAATGTAAAGGAAGGCATAGAAAAGGGCGAAATAGAACCGGCAGGGAAGGAGGTTGAAAGACCTTGAGCGAAAATAATGAAAAGGCTCTTGTAGAGGTAAAGCACCTTAAAGAGTATTTCAATATAAACGTGGGTATGTTCAAGTCAAAACCCCTTAAAGCAGTGGATGATGTTTCTTTTTCCATAAAAAAGGGGGAAACATTAGGCCTGGTAGGGGAGAGCGGCTGCGGAAAAACCACCGTGGGCCGCACCATACTCCACCTGTATAAGCCCACCGCCGGAGAAGTAATCTACGACGGAAAACCCATAGTTACAAAGGAGGATATAAAGGAGTTCCGCAAGAAGGCCACCATGGTTTTTCAGGACCCGTACTCATCCCTTGACCCCAGAATGACGGTTTCCGACATAATCGGCGAGCCTTTGGATATTCACAAAATGTATAGCAGCAAGGCGGAACGCCGTGAGAAAATACTTGAACTTATGAGTCAGGTGGGCTTGAACTCCGAGCACGCCTCCCGATATGCCCATGAGTTTTCCGGCGGTCAGCGACAGAGAATCGGCATAGCCAGAGCTTTGGCGCTGAAGCCTGAGTTTGTTGTCTGCGATGAACCTGTTTCCGCACTGGATGTTTCAATTCAGGCTCAGGTTATAAATATGTTTGATGAATTGCAGGAAAAAATGGGTCTGACCTATCTTTTCGTTGCCCACGACATTCTTGTAGTCAGACATATAAGCGACAGAATAGCGGTTATGTATCTGGGGAAAATGGTGGAGCTGGCGGATGCGGACGAGATTTACTCCCATCCTCTCCATCCTTATACCAAATCCCTTATGTCGGCGGTTCCACAGCCCGACCCGAAGGTGGCAAGGGCAAACAAGCGCATTGTACTTTCGGGGGATATTCCAAGTCCGCTGAATGCTCCCTCCGGCTGCCCCTTCCGCACCCGCTGTCCCTATGCTGCCGAACGCTGCGCAGAAGAGGTTCCCGAATTTAAAGAGGTCTCATCAGGCCACTTCGCAGCCTGCCACAGGTTAAACGAGATAAATTAAGGATGAAAACAAAGCGGTATGCTTTAAAAAATATTGGAAAGGAAAACTAAAAATGAAGAAGATTCTTGCTCTTATTCTGGCTCTGTGCATGGTGTTTGCACTGGCCGCATGCGGCGAAAAGCCGGCAGAAACACCGTCAGCTCCGCCCTCCGATACTCCCGCAGACGCACCGGCAGATGCGCCCGCAGGCCCAGGTGTCCTGAATGTATGTATTGCTTCCGAGCCGGACAGCATTGACCCTGCCCTCAACTCCGCAGTTGACGGCGCAACTCTCACAAGCCACCTGTTTCAGGGTCTGGCCACATGGAGTCAGGATAAGGACGGCAAGCTTGTTATAGTTCCGGCAGCCGTTGAAGAGCTGGTGGAGGGAGTGCAGAATGAGGACGGAACCGTTACTTATACCTACACCCTCCGTGACGGACTTAAATGGTCCGACGGAAAGCCCGTTACCGCAGGGGATTTCGTATTTGCATGGAACCGTGCCGCTTCTCCCCAGCTTGCAGCTGACTACAGCTATATGTTTGAGGTAATTGACGGCTATGCCAAAATGTGGGAAAGCAAGCCCACAGGAGAGAAGGATGCAGAGGGCAAAGAGGTTGAGGAGTTTGTAAATCCCGATGCAAAACTTAATGTAACCGCAGTTGACGACAAGACTTTGGAGGTTGTCCTTGCAAATCCTGTAGCATATTGGAACGAGCTTCTGGCATTTCCTGCCTATTTCCCTGTCCGTGAGGATGTGGTCGAAAGTGCTGCATGGGCAACCGATGCAGGCACATATATCTGCAACGGCCCATACAAGATGGCCAAATGGGATCACAACAGCATTATAACTCTGGAGAAAAATCCCGATTTTGTGGATGCGGACAGCATTACAATAGATACCATTAACTTCTACCTGTCCAACGATTCAAACAATATGCTCACCAACTTCAAAAACGGTGACTGGCAGCTGATCGACGATGTGCCTACCAATGAAATCGCAACCTTGAAGCAGGATTATCCCGACGAGTTTGTCGTTGCAGGACAGATCGGTACATACTATGTGTGCTGGAATATCAACGAGGAAATTCTTCCTGCCGACTGCAAGCTTACAGGAGCAGAGGCAGAGGCTGCAAAGGCTGAAATCCGCAAGGCAATCGGTCTGCTTCTTGACCGCAACTACATTGTTGAGGAAATCGGCCAGGCAGGGCAGGTTCCTGCATCCTCCTTTGTTGCAATGGGTATGACCAACCCTGACGGCAGCCAGTTCTATGAAACTGCGGGCGACAGCAAGGACTATGTAGGCTACTACGATGTTTCAGCGGATGCTTTTGAAAATAACTTCAACAAGGCTGTGGAAATTCTGAAGAAGTACTACAGCTTCGACGAGGCCACCATGAAGTTTACAAACTTCCCCACCCTTAGCTACCTCTACAACACCAATGATAGCCACAAGGCCATCGGCGAATATGTCCAGAGTGCTCTGGCAGGCGTGGGAATCACCGTGAACATGGAAAATCAGGAGTGGAACACCTTCCTGAATACCCGTAAATCAGGCGGTTATTCCATGGCCCGCAACGGCTGGGTTGCAGACTATAACGATCCTATCTGCTTCCTTGATATGTGGATCAGCAATTCCGGCAACAACGACATTCAGTTTGGCAAGGATGAGCACCAGAGTGTGAATATCTACAACCTTGACCTGACAGATCTGGGCTTTGACGTTAAGGTGGAAAACGGAACATGGGCAGAGACCTATGATGTCCTTATAAGCCTTATTAAGGGCTGCACCGACAACGAGGTGCGCTATGAACTTATGCACAGAGCCGAGGATATGCTGATGGATACAGGCTGTATTGTTCCTCTGTACTTCTACACCGATATTTATATGCTGGACGACAGTGTTCAGGGCTTCTTCTCAAATCCCCTTGGATACAAGTACTTTATGCACTGCACCGTTCAGTAAACTTTAAAAAATCAGGCTTTGGAAAATTCCAAAGCCTGATTTTTATATAATACTTTTAATTTATAAATCGCTGTCTTTCTGGTTTATGTATCTGTAGACCGTAGACTCCGAAACCTCCAGAAGTCTGGCTATTTCGGACACTCCGCCTTTTATTTTTGAAATACCCTGCTCGTCCAGTTCCTGAACGATTTTCCTCTTCTCTTCTCTGGTCAGCCGCTCCGGTGATATGTTGTAGGAACTTACGGTTTTCTGCACTATTGAGCTTGCAAGCGAGTCAATAGGCATATCCAGATTCTCCTGAATGGTTTCGGCACTGCCGGTATTCAGAGCAATTCCCATATTTATACTATCGAGAAAACTGCTTAAAGTGTTTAAACAGTTTTTTGCAGTAGACAGGTCTTTGTTTATGCACAGCATACCTATCAGATTGCCCACGGCATCCTTTATGAAAAAAGTGGAGGAGGAAAAAACCTTCCCGTTTGCCTTAGCACGGTAATTTGAAATGAAATCATGCTCTTTGTATTGGCCGTTCATTATAAAGCTCATGGCAAAGTCCGTAATCGGAGAGCCGACTTTTCTTCCGGAAAGGTGGCCGTTGGCTATTGCAATGACGGATTTATTGGGGCTTTCGCAATTGTGCAGAACAACCTCAACATTGCTTCCCATAACTGAACCTAAATAAGAAACCAGAGGAATATAAGCTCTGATCAGCTCCGGGTCATTCATGTATACACCACCAGTACAATCTTTAAATTTACTGTATTTTATATTATTCACAAAAAAATGTCAATAAATGAAGCGAGTTGAATAAAAATTTTTCAACATGCAAAAAAATTATTGCCAATACGAAAAAAGGTATTATAATGAAATAAAAAATTAACATTCTTTTATGTGAGAAAGTTTTTTTACAGAGAAATTATAAAAGGAGAGAAACAAATGAAAGTACCGGTAATTACTCAGAACGCTCCTGCCGCAATAGGCCCCTATTCTCAGGCGGTTAAGGACGGGGATTTGATTTTTGTATCAGGACAGCTGCCTATTGATCCTGCTACAGGTCAATTTCCGTCAGAGGAGATAAAGGAGCAGACAAGGATGTCTCTGGAAAATGTAAAGCACATCCTTGCACAGGAGGGCTATGATATGTCCAGAGTCGTAAAAACTACTGTCCTGCTCAAGGATATAGCGGATTTTGCCGAGATGAACGAAATCTATAAGCTGTATTTTTCAGAGCCCTACCCTGCAAGAAGTGCTTTTCAGGTTGCGGCTTTGCCAAAGAATGCCGGAATTGAAATTGAAGTCATAGCCAAGTAAAAAAAGAAAAGCAGCTTCTAAAGAGTGCTGCTGTAAGGTGAGGATTTAATATGCAGTCGTCTAAAATGTGGATTTTTGAAAAGGCAAAAGCCAATGTTAAGCCGGCGGTAGGCTGTACGGAGCCGGTAGCAGTTGGCTATCTGGCGTCTCAGGCAAGAAAATATCTGGGTGGAGAGCCTGCGGAGGCTGTGGTATATGTCAGCAAAAATATTTATAAAAACGGAAAATCTGTTTACATTCCCGGAACCGGGGAAGCAGGCCTGTCTCTGGCTGCGGCAATAGGCTTTACCAGAAGCAATCCGGGCAGAGAGCTGATGGTATTTGACGGCTTGGAGAGCGAAGAGATTTCAAAGGCCAAGGAGCTTTTGAACAAGGGCGTGATCCGCCTTGAAATTCGCCCTGAAAGTCCGGATGTGTTTGCGGAGATACAGGCGAAAAGAAATGAGACTCAGGTCCTTGTACGGCTCTCAGGCGGGCATGACCGTATAACCCATGTTCAGGTGAACGATGAAGTGATTTTTCACATGGACGAGGAAAGCAGAGCGGCAGATGAAAAACCGGAAGTAACACTTGGTGATTTGCTGGAGCTGCTGGAAACGCTGAGTGAGGATGAGATTGCCTTTGTTGAGGACGGAATAAAGTATAATTTTGCAGCGGCCGAAATAGGCCTGAACGGACACTACGGTCTGGAGCTGGGCAGAAAGCTGAACGAGATCACCAATAATCCCTGCTTTGCAAATCAGGGCATGAAGGCTCAGACTCTTACTGCCGCAGCTGCCGATATGCGAATGGGCGGTGGACTGTACCCCATAATGACAAGCGGCGGAAGCGGAAATCAGGGGATCGGAGTGGTTATCCCCATTGAGGTGGTGGCCTCGGACAACGAGATACCCGTAGAAAAGAGAAACCGTGCTCTTGTTTTGGGGCATATGATAAATGAGCTTGTGAAAATGTACTCGGGAAAGCTGTCCGGAATGTGCGGATGTGCCATAGGAGCGGGCGTAGGCTCTGCGGCAGGAATTACATGGATGCTGGGCGGAAATGAAGAGCAAATCAGCGCTGCCTGCAACATGATGTTTGCCAACCTGACGGGTATGCTCTGCGACGGAGCAAAGGACACCTGCGCTCTTAAACTTTCCACCTGTGCTTATCAGGCTGTTGTTTCGGCCTATCTTGCGCTGTCAGACCTTAAACTCAAGCCCTCTGTAGGTCTTGTGGGCGAAGATCTGGGCGAGACAATTTCCAATGTGGGCTATTTGTCCAAAGAAGCCTTTCCTCTGGTTGACGAAAAAATGCTGGATATAATATCGAAGTGAGGCGCATAAAATGACAATTTATTATGGCGGCACCATTATTTCCATGGAAGAAGACCGGATGTTTCCGGAAGCGGTGGTAACTGACGGAGAAAAGATCGCTTTTACGGGAAGTCTGGCAGATGCAAAAAAAGCCTTTCCTCAAGCGGAACTGCGCTCACTAAAGGGAAAAACCCTTATGCCTGGATTTATTGATACTCATTGTCATGTAAGCTTTGCCGGTGAAAATAAGACTCAGCCCAATGTTTTTTCCTGTACCTCGGTTCAGGAGGTTCTGGATTTTATCAGGGCGCAGTCGCAAAATATGAAGGAAGGAGATGTTCTCTTTATAAACGGGTACGGCGGAATGCCCATCAAAGAGGAGCGAAATCTGACGCTGGAGGAAATGGACAATGCAATTCCTGATTTCCCCCTGATCCTCCGCACAGCCAGTACCCACGGCACTCTGGTAAACACCAGAGCGCTGAATATAATCCGTGAGGAGGCAAAAAAAGCAGGCTTCAGGCTTGACAGTCAGGACGAAAAAGAGGGATTGCTGAGAAACAGAGCCAATCTGCTGGCGTCCAGTCTGGGACCTAAACTGATGAACAGAGAGCAGAAGAAAAAAGCTCTGGATTATATTTTGGAGGAATGCTCCAAAAACGGAATAACAGCCGTTCATACACTGGAGGGCCGTACCCCGAAAGATGATCCGGATGTTCTGGGGCTTATGTCCCTGCGGGATTCACTGCCATTTGATGTCCGTATCTGCTATCAGACCACCGATGTGGAGGAAGTGGTCAGCAAAGGCTTAAAGCAAATAGGCGGGTGCTTCAACTGCATACTGGACGGGGACTTAGACCCTCACACGGCGGCTCTCAGAGAGCCCTATTCCGATGCCCCTGACAATAGCGGCGTGCTTTATTTCACAGATGAAGAGCTGGAGGATTTCTTCATAAGAGCAAACAGAGCGGGACTTCAGATCTGTATGCACGCCATAGGCGACAGAGCCATCGAGCAGGCGCTCAATGCTTATGAAAAGGCTTTGAAGGATACTCCCAGAAAAGACCATAGACACCGTATCGACCATTTTGAAATATGCGCTCCCGATTTAATTGAAAAGGCAAAAAAACTGGGAGTTGTTCTGGCGATGCAGCCGGTGTTTGACTATTACTGGCCCAAACCGGGGTATGCGGCGGTCATAGGCGACGAGAGAGCGGACTGGAAATGCGCCTTAGCTCCTGTACTTAAAGCCGGAATTAAAGCAGGGGCAGGGTCGGACTGGCCGGTAACTTCCATTAACCCGTTTTTGGGAATTCACGGGGCCGTGAACCACAGCGTGGAGTCGTCAAGGATCTCCGTAATGGAGGCACTCAGAATGTACACCATCGATGCGGCCTACATAGGCTTTTCCGAGGATGTGAGAGGCTCTATCAGGAGCGGGAAAGAGGCAAGCCTTGTCATCCTGTCGGATAATCCTCTTGAGCAGGAAAAGGATAAGCTTGACCGTATTCAGGTGTTAGAAACTGTTTACAAAGGGAGAACAGTATGGAAAAAGGAGGAAACAATATGAAAAAATTACATATTTTAAGAACAATTTTAATCAGCATATGTTTCGCACTTATGCTGACTCTGGTTATTCCCCCGCTGTTTGACGCTTTTTTCAACAAATTAGACCCGTGGATTATGGGGATGCCGTTTCTTGTCTTTTATGTTTTGGTAGTAAATATTGTGATTGCAGTTATTCTTACTATATTGTGGAATGTGGATAAAAAAATAGAGGGAGGCAGAAAAGATGAGTAAGGAAGCTTTAATTTCCATAAGCATTATTGCCGTATACATGATTTCGGTCAACCTGTATGTACGGCACCGCAGTAAACTGGAGTCGGCAGGGGATGTTGACGGCTTCGCTGTCGGCGGAAGAAGCTTCCCCTGGTACATGGTAATGTTTACCATTCTTGCCACATGGTATACAGGCAGCTGCTTTACCGGCGGCTTCGGATATGCAGTGTCCTTCGGAGTTGTGGCCCTTTATGATACCACACAGGTGGTTATAGGTCTGGTATTTTTGTATGTCTTCGGTCCTAAGATCTGGAAATGGGGTAAAATTTACAATCTATACAACCTGCCAGATTTTATAAGACTGCGCTATAACGACAAAAAGCTTGCCATAGTTGTCACCGTGTTTACCATTGCCATTGGCTTCCCGTGGAACATGATGGCATTCAAAACCTTCGGCATTTTGATTCACTCTCTTACATATAACGCCATTCCCGTAAATGTGGGCATTGTTCTCTCCGTTATATTTATCCTTTCCTACTCACTGAGAGGCGGTCAGAAGAGCGTTGTTACCAGTGACTTTATTCAGGGCCTTGTTATGATTTTTGGCAGCCTTGGCGTTATTTTCTTCCTTGCAAACAAGCTGTTCGGCGGATTTGGACCCATGTTCCAGCAGGTAGCGGCTAAAACTCCGGAGCTTCTTACCGTTCCCGATGCTTCCTACTGGTCCTCGATTATCCTTGCGGGTATTTTCGGTTCTTTCTGCTGGATGGAGATTTTCAACCGTATGTTTGTTGCCCGCAGCCCCAGAGAATTGAAGATTTCCACTGCCGGAGCGCCTATTCTCGGCTCTTCTATGTATATTGCTCTGCTGCTTTTAGGCGTTGGATGCAGCCTTATCCCTGCCGTTGCAGCCGACCCCGAATCCGGCTTCCTTACAGTCAGCGCAATGACCGGCGGCCCTGTTCTTCTGGGCTTTGTGGGTATAATAGTTCTTGCCGCTGAGGTCAGCTCTGCCGACTCAGGACTGGTAACAGGCGGCTTTGTTATTGCCGATGCACTGATTAAACCCTTTAATCCCAAGCTTACAGACGAGCAGCTCATAAAGTACAGCCGCATTATTGTAATTTGCATTGCTTCTTTAAGCGGTTTTCTTGCAATGTTCGAGATCCCCATGCTTCAGAAAATAGCCATATTTACCTTTGAGTACATTGTCAATGTATTCCCCATAGACATTATCGGACTGCTCTGGAAGCGTGGAAACAGCAAGGCTGCATGGTCCGGCTTTGCAGTTGGCGTTATAGTCACTACCCTTCTTAAACTGTTCCCTGCTTTTGCGGCAGCACACTTCGGCTCATGGGCACCCGGAATTCTGGGCCTGTTCTGCAATATCGTTGTGTATGTGGTCGTGTCTCTTCTTTCCAAGCCCGATCCTCGTGTGAACGAACTGTTTGACAGCGTAAAGAACGCTTCTTTTGAGACTGTTTAATGATTTTTAAGGATAAAGGGGCTGTAAGTCCCTTTATCCTTATGTTTTAAAACTGATTTTTAAAACTGATATAGAAGGATATAGATATGGAAAATTATATAATCAAAACAAGGAGAGCGCTGCACGAAATTCCGGAATCAGACTGGGAGCTGCCGGAAACTGCCGCCTATATTCAGCATGAACTGGACGATATGGGCCTCAGCTACAGAAAAATCAACCAAACGGGCTTTATAGTTAGCATTGACTGCGGAAAGAAGGACGCAAAAACCTACGCATTCCGTGCAGATATGGACGGGCTGAATGTAACGGAGGAGACGGAAGCGGAGTATGGCTCCAGACATCCGGGCAAGATGCACGCCTGCGGACACGACGGCCATATGGCAATGATGCTGGGCTTTTTGCGCTCCATAAAGGGAAAAGAGTTGCCCTGCAATGTGGTGGCGGTCTTTCAGCCGGGGGAGGAAAATGTGGCAGGAGCGGGAGAGTTTGCAAATGAAGCGGAGATTCTGAACTCTGACGCCATATTTGCAATTCACCTCTGGACACCTCTGGACAGCGGAAAGGTAAGCGCAACAGCAGGAGCCAGAATGGCTTCCGCCGACAGATTTTCATACAGAATACTGGGGGAGAGCACCCACGGCGGCGAGCCTCACAGAGGCATAGACCCTATTCCTGCCGCCGCTGCATGTGTGCAGGCGGTGCAGACCTATGTGAGCCGTCGTCTGGACCCCAATGAGTCGGCGGTAATCACCATAGGCCGAATATGCGGGGGAACGGCATATAATGTGGTTGCTCCCTATGTGGATTTCAGCGGTACCGTCCGCACCTTCAGTCCTGAGATAAGAGAAGAGATACAGCACTGGCTGGATCAAACGGTAAGCGATATTGCAAAAGCCTATTCATGCAGATGCGAAGGCTCATGGTTTTTCGGCCCTCCGGCAGTGATAAACGACGAAACCGCCGCTGCCATAGCCAGAAAAGCGGCGGAAGAGGTAATGGGAAAAGAGGCCTTGTATGATATGCCCAGAGTTTTCGGCGGAGAGGATTTTGCCCTGTATCAAAAGCACATTCCCGGCTGCATGATGTTTCTGGGTGCAAAAACAGAGGATTATTACCCTCACCATCATCCGAAGTTCAACATTGACGAGTCGGTGCTTGAAAAGGGAGCTGCAATTTTCGAGAAAATTGTTTTTTCGTGCAGCTGACCAACTTCAGCCTGCCGCTGCATAAACGGCGGTCGGCAGGCTGCACAATCAGCCGTACAGATATGAATTCATGTTTTTTCGCCAATACTCTTGACTAATTCCAAAGGGAATGTTAATATACAACAGTATGCGCCCGCGTACTCAGCTGTGGGGTCATGCCGCATTTGCGGTAGCCTTTCCGCCCTATGCTTAGCCGCCGGGTATAGTATGAATAAGAAAGGGGTATAATTTAATGATTACCAAAGAAATGAAGACCAAAGTTATTTCCGAAAACATGACTCACGAGGGTGACACCGGTTCTCCCGAGGTTCAGATCGCTATCCTCAGCGAGCGTATCCTTGAGCTCACCGCTCACCTCAAGCAGCACCCCAACGACGACCACAGCCGTCTGGGTATGTACAAGATGGTCGGTAAGCGCCGCAGACTTCTTGACTACCTTGCCAAGAAGGACATCGAGCGTTACCGTGCAATCATCGCAAAGCTGAACATCAGAAAGTAATTTGTTCAGTATCTGAAGGTAATGAAGGTTTTTTTCGGGAGGATAATTTAATATTATCCTCCCGAATTTTTCAGTTGTATTCCACGGGCTTTCGGTGTATTAGTATTTGAAGGATTGCCTCAGCCATGAGACTGTGCTTCAAGTGCTAAGATGCTGAAAACCCGAATAATATAAAGGAGTTTTAGCATGATAATTACCAATAAACAGTTTCCTAACTACAAAAAGTACGAAATCATGTATGAAGGCCGCCCCCTGAGCATGGAAGTGGGCAAAATGGCAGAGCTGTGCAATGCCGCAGTTTTGGTCAAGTACGGCGAAACCACCGTTTTAGTCACCTGCACCGCCTCCGCAAGACCCAAGGACGGCATTGATTACTTCCCCCTTGCTGTTGATTTTAACGAAAAGCTCTACGCCGTAGGCCGTATTCCCGGCTCTTTCATGCGCCGTGAGGGCAAGCCCAGCCTGCCCGCAGTTCTGGCTTCCAGACTGATTGACAGACCCATGCGCCCCCTCTTCCCCTCTGACCTGAGAAACGATGTTGTCATCGCCTGCGAGGTCCTTTCCGTTGACAGAGACTGCTCACCCGAAATCACCGCCATGATCGGTGCTTCCGCTGCCGTTTCCATTTCCGATGTTCCCTTTAACGGCCCCATTGCCGGTATCGTTCTGGGCTGGGACGGCGAGAAGTATCTCTTCAACCCCACCGAGGAAGAGCGCAAGAACAACCGCATGATCACCACCATTGCAGCTACCCACAAAAAGATCGTTATGATTGAGTCCGAGGCCGATCAGGTTCCCGACGATGTTATGTACGAGGGTATCGTTCAGGCTCACGAGCATTTGCAGCCCGTTCTCGATCTTATCGACAAGATGGTGGAAGAGATAGGCAAGCCCAAGTTCGAGTATGAGCACGCTTCCTTTGACGAGGAGCTGTTCCAGAAGCTGGTTGACAACGAATTCGAGGGCATGGAGTACTGCATGGACACCGACGATAAGAATGTCCGTGAGGCCCGTGTAAACGAGTGGATAACCATGGTTCAGAACAAGTACGAGGAAGAACACCCCGAACTTATGAACTATATGGACGAGATACTCTACAAGATTCAGAAGATGGTTGTTAAAAAGTGGCTGCTTGCCGGCAAGCGTGTTGACGGCAGACAGATGAACGAGATCCGTCCTCTTGCTACCGAGGTTGGTCTCATCCCCAAGGTTCACGGTTCTGCTCTCTTTACCAGAGGTCAGACTCAGGTTCTCTCCATTGCCACTCTGGCTACTCTCAGCGAGGCTCAGAAGCTGGATACCATCTGGGAAGAGGACGAAAAGCGCTTCATGCACCACTACAATATGCCTTCCTACTCCACCGGAGAGGCAAGAGCCAGCCGCAGCACCGGTCGCCGTGAGTACGGCCACGGCGCTCTGGTCGAGAAGGCTCTTGAGGCTGTTATTCCCGAGGTTGAGGATTTCCCCTACACTATCCGTGTAGTTTCCGAGGTTCTGTCCTCCAACGGCTCCACCTCTCAGGGCTCTATCTGCGGCACCACCATGGCTCTCATGGATGCAGGCGTTCCTCTTAAAGCTCCTGTTGCAGGTATTTCCTGCGGCCTTATTCAGGACGGGGACGACTTCACCACCTTCATTGATATTCAGGGTGTTGAGGACTTCCACGGCGAGATGGACTTTAAGGTGGCAGGTACCAAGGCCGGTATCACCGCTATCCAGATGGACCTGAAGAACGACGGTCTCAAGCACGAGATCATAAAGGAAGCATTTGCTATCACCAAGGAAGCTCGCTTCCAGATTCTGGATGCAATTATGCTCAAGGCTCTGCCTGAACCCCGCAAGGAGCTTGCAAAGTCCGCTCCCAAGATGATCCAGATAAAGATCAACCCCGACAAGATAAGAGAAGTTATCGGCTCCGGCGGTAAGGTTATCCAGAAGATCACCGCTGACACCGGATGCAAGATAGATATAAACGACGACGGCAGCATTTTCATCGCCTCCACTGACATTGAGGCCTGCCGTGCCGCACGCAAGACCATTGAGGACATCGTGTTTGAGCCTGAAGTGGGCGCTCTCTACTACGGTGAGGTCAAGAGAGTTATCTCCAACCTGGGCGCTTTTGTAGAGCTTGCTCCCGGCAAGGATGCCATGTGCCACATCAAGGATCTTGAGTTCAAGCGCACCGAGAAGGTTGAGGACGTTCTGAACGTGGGCGACCACACCTGGGTCAAGTTCACCGGAGTTGACGAGAGAGGCCGCTGGAACATTTCCAGAAAAGACGCTCTCCGTGAACGTGGCGAAGCCTGAAAATAAGATAAAAAAATGAACGGAAATTTTCCGTTCATTTTTTTTACCAAGATTTTATTATAAAAATAGCTGCGGCGTTATTTTTTGGCTTTGGCCAGTCTCCAGTTTTCGTTAGGCTCCCAGCCGGGCAGCGGCAGGCGCTGCATTGCTCCGAAAATTTTAGACTTCATATCGGGGTAGTCTGCGCTCATGTTTTTAAGCATAGCTTTAAATTCTGCCCGCTTGGAGGTTTTATCCATGGGGCAGGTGTTACGGACAATGGGAATTTCCAGTTTTTCCCCCACATTTGCGATTTTTTGCTCACCGGCGTAAATCAAGGGGCGAATCTGAGTAACTCCGGAGCGGTCAAGATAGGTGACGGGTCTGAAACAGTTAAGCCTGCCTTCAAGAAGAAGGGACATCATGAAGGTCTCCACCGCATCGTCAAAATGATGACCCAGAGCAAGCTTTTTTATACCTTTTTCCCGTATGTAATCGTTCAGGGCGCCTTTACGCATTTTTGCGCATAGGGAGCAGGGATTGCCCTCTTTGCGTACATCGAAAACTATCTCCTTGATGTCGGTTTTGAGACAGGTATAGGGCACGCCGATTTCACGGCAGAGCTGCGCCACAGGCTCAAAATCCATATCCTCAAAGCCTAAATTCACGCTTACGGCCTCCAGAGAGAACTTTTTCGGATAAAAACGGCGAAGGTGATTTAATGCCAGAAGCAGAACCGTGCTGTCCTTTCCGCCGGAAAGGCCTACGGCTACGGTGTCTCCGTCTTCTATCATGTTGTAGTCGTCAACGGCACGGCGCACGGTGCCTGTGAATTCGTTTAGAATTTTGTCCATGAAATACCTCGAAAATAATAAAAATGGAATTAAGAATTAGTGAGATATAGCGAGCTTTTAAGAGCAATAAGGAGATTTAAAAACCAGAATTAAAATCTGTGTTGACACACCCCTTTTTTTGTGGTATAAAATTAGAGCGCGCTTGGGGATATTGTATCAACATGCGCCTTAATTGTCAAAACATTTAATTCTATATGGAGGAGAGATCCCTATGTCTACTACTATGGTAACCAAGGAGACCGTCGAGCGTAAATGGTACGTCATCGATGCAGCAGGCAAGCCCCTGGGCAAGACCGCTGCTGCCGCCGCCGACCTTCTTCGCGGAAAACTTAAAACCGATTATACTCCCAACGTTGACTGCGGCGATTACGTCATCGTTATCAACGCCAAGGAAGCTGTTCTTACCGGCAAGAAGCTGGAGCAGAAGTACTACCGCACTCACTCCGGTCATCCCGGCGGTCTGAAAGAGACCCAGTACAAGCGCCTCATGGCAACCAAGCCCGAGCTGGCTGTGAAGGTTGCTGTTCGTGGTATGCTTCAGAAGAACACCATTGCACAGTGGCAGCTCAGCCGCCTGAAGGTTTTTGCAGGCTCCGAGCACAATCACGCTGCACAGAAGCCCGTAGTTTGGGAAGTCTAAGGAGGTAAAGAATAATGGCAACTTATAAGTGCAAAAAGCCCTATATGTACGGTACCGGACGCAGAAAGTCCTCCGTAGCTCGTGTTCACCTCATTCCCAACGGCACCGGCGCTATCACCATCAACGGCCGTGACATCGACGAGTACTTCGGTCTCGATACCCTGAAGCTCATCGTTCGTCAGCCTCTGGTATGCACCAACACTCTGGGTAAGGTTGACATCGAGGCAACTGTTTCCGGCGGCGGTGTTTCCGGTCAGGCCGGTGCTATCCGTCACGGTGTAGCCCGTGCTCTGCTGCTTGTTGATGACAGCTACCGTGCTGCCCTCAAGTCCGCAGGTTTCCTGACTCGTGACCCCAGAATGAAAGAGCGTAAAAAGTACGGTCTCAAAGCCGCACGTCGTGCTCCTCAGTTCTCCAAGAGATAATTATTTCTCGATATTTACAATGCGGAAGTCATTACGGCTTCCGCTTTTTTTACACTGAGGAGTGTCCTCGGAGCAAAGCTCCTGCGGTTGCGGCTAAAAACATGCCGCAGGCATGTTTTCTTAACGCCGACAACAGTTCTCCAAGAGATAATTTATTATCGCTTATACAATGCGGAAGTCATTACGGCTTCCGCTTTTTTTATACTGAGGAGCGTCCTCGGAGCAAAGCTCCTGCGGTTGCGGCTAAAAACATGCCGCAGGCATGTTTTCTTAACGCCGACAACAGTTCTCCAAGAGATAATTTA
>JARHZW010000021.1 GCA_029264685.1 Candidatus Limivicinus sp. | reverse complement strand
ATCTATCCTCGGGTTTTCCCACAGAGCATCTGGCAATATCTCCCATTGTGTATAAGCCGTTAGCCTCCAGCTTCTTTGCATAGCCCTTTCCCACTCTCCAGAAATCCGTAAGCGGTCTGTGGGACCAGAGTTGACGGCGGTATGACATTTCGTCAAGCTCCGCAATTCTAACTCCGTCTTTATCAGCAGGTATGCGCTTTGCCACAATGTCCATAGCGGCCTTGCATAAATACAGATTTGTTCCTATTCCTGCCGTTGCGGTTATACCGGTAGATTTAACCACATCCTGAACCACTGTCATGGCAAGCTCATGAGCTGTTTTCCCGTAGGTTTTAAGGTATGATGTGACATCTATAAAAACTTCATCTATGGAGTAAACCACTATATCTTCCGGTGCAAAATATTTAAGATATACCTGATAAACTTTTGTGCTGTATTGAAGGTAAAAGGCCATCCGTGGAGGTGCCGTAATATAATCCACTTCCTTGGCAGGATCGGCTTTAAGCTCCCTATCGTCACAGGAGCTGCCGCAGAGCTTATGTCCCTTTGCCGCCATTTTTCTTTGTGCGTTTATTTCTTTGACCTTTTGAACCACTTCAAAAAGCCTTGGTCTGCCGGGAATCCCCCATGCTTTAAGGGAAGGACTTACCGCAAGGCATATGGTTTTTTCCGTTCGGCTTTTGTCAGCCACAACAAGATTGGTGGTAAGCGGATCAAGCCCCCGTTCTCTGCATTCAACAGAGGCATAAAAGGACTTCAGGTCTATTGCTATATATGTTTTGCTTTCGGCCATTTCATGCCCCCCTTGATTAACGCTGTTTTATTTTTACATTGTACCATTAGGTTTACATTTTAGGCAACATTTTTCCTGCTCTCAATTATTAACTTTTTTATGAAAGTGCCGCTGTAAAATAGTAAAGAAAAATCCTGATTTTGCGTAAAAATCAGGATTTTCATTGTTTTCTAATTTTCAGGAATTCTCCTCGGTTTTCTTCATGCTTTTTTGTGCAGCTGCAACTACATGACGAGCCAGAACGGCTGTAGTAACCGAGCCCACACCTCTCGGAACAGGGCTGATTGCCGCAACGGCATCCCGAACCCTTTCAAAATCCACATCACCGCAAATATTGCCGTCCTTATCCGAGTCTATGCCCACATCCAGAACTATCTGACGGCAGTTTGTATAGCTCTCATCCACCAGTCTCAGCTTTCCGGCGGCAGATATAACTATATCCTGCTCACGGCAGATTTTGGCAGCATCTGGTGTTTTGGAATGGCACATTGTAACCGTTGCATCCCTCTGCTGGAGCATCATGGCAAGCGGTCTGCCCACTACAAGGCTTCTGCCTATAACGGCAACTCTTGCACCCCTAAGCGGCACATTGTAATAATCAAGCATATTCATGCAGGCTTCCGCCGTGCAGGGGCAGAAGTAATCTCCGCTGCCGCTGAACACGCCGCCTAAAGACATACGGCCTGCACAGTCCACATCCTTTGCAGGCTCCAGTTTCTCCAGAACCCTGAATTCATCTATGTGCTGACTCAGCGGTCTCAATATCATGCAGCCATGCACGCTTTCGTCAAGATTTACCTTTTGTATAATTTCCGTAAGCGCTTCCTCATCTGCGTTTTGAGAAACTGCGCTGCATTTTACGGCTATGCCGACTTTTTGAAAGCGGCTCACAATAGAGTTTTCATAGCTTTCGGCGCTCTGGTCCTGTCCCATGCGTATAATGCTCAGGCAGGGCTGTATGCCCCTCTTTCCAAGGCTTTCAACGCCGGCACCCACTTCATTCCATATGGCTGCCGCCACAGGTTTTCCGTAAAGTATCTCTCCCATTAGCCCTCCAGTTTCTTCATAACTTCCCGAACAAGCTTTTCTGCCGCCGGAGCGTACTTTTCAAGGCAGTTTTTCACTGTCATATTGAGTTTTTCCGCTTCTTCGTCACCTTTCAGGTCTCTCGTATTAACATATACGTTCATGGCCGCACAGTTCATGGCCGCAAGGCAAAGCTCTGCCCCGCAGCCCACATCAGAGATAAGCATAGGGTTTCCTATGCTGAACATCTGCTGTAAAAGCTCCGTGGTTTTTCCGCAAAGCTCAAGCATTTTCCCTGCGGGAACACAGGCCTCGAGAGAAGCTCTCCTTATGGTTTCTCCCCTCTCAGGGTCGTTCTTATCTATACCGTAGGCTTTTGAAAGAGGTAAAAAAGCCTGAGCGTCAAGATCCACCAGCTCCAAAAAAGAAAGTCTGAGTGCATCCGCCTCTCTTATAACCCTCTGTATTTTTTCCTCATGCTCTGCATATTTCTTTTTTCCCGCAGTCAGGTTTGCCGCCATGGCACACAGGGATGCGCCGAGAGCGCCGGCAAGCGCTGCCGCTCCGCCTCCGCCGGGCACTGCATCCGACGATGAAAGACGAGAGGTAAACCTCTCGCAGCTGTCCGAAATCAGTTTATTTTCCATGCTGTTGCTCCTGTTCTCTCCCGCTGAGTATGATTTTTGCATCTAAACCGCATTATATCCGTCTTTCTGTTAATGTCAAGTTCTGAAATTACGACATTTGTATGATTGCACAAATTTTTATGCTTTTTTTCATGAAAATTATCTGTGTATTTTTTGTATTATTTACATGTTCGCCTTGACAATCAGTCGAAATTCGTGTTATTTTAGGCTCGTAAAGATAATTAACGGTATTTTGGCTCTGACGGTTTTGAGTGGAGCACCACATGGACCATTTTACCTGAATTGCCGACCGTCTGGGCGTACTCAATACCTTTAGGTGTGGAGTGCGCTTTTTTTGTTTTTCATAAAATTATCTTATTGCTTACAGGAGGTCAGAACATGAAAAAAGTAGCTATTATCATGGGTAGTGACAGCGACCTGCCGGTAGTCCGCAAAGCGGCGGATGTACTGGATAGTTTCGGTGTCGAGTACGAAATGCACGTTTACTCCGCACACCGCACCCCCAATGAGGCCCGAGAATTCAGCCTTAATGCAAGGCAGAACGGCTTTGGGGTGATAATTGCGGCCGCAGGTATGGCGGCACATCTTGCCGGTGCTATCGCTGCCGGTACAACACTGCCTGTTATAGGTATCCCCATTAAATCTGAACAGCTTGGCGGCATGGACGCCCTTCTTTCCACAGTACAGATGCCTTCCGGAATTCCGGTTGCAACAGTGGCAATAGACGGGGCTAAAAATGCCGCCATTCTTGCTTTAGAGATACTTTCTCTGGAAGACAGCGAGCTTGCCGCAAAGCTGGAGGCCTTCCGTCTCAGCGGAACTGAGGAAACTCTTCGCAAGGACAAAGCTCTCAATACTAAATAAATAACTCTACAACAAATATTTTTTTAACGGAGGAAAATAAAATGGAACTCAAATACACTGGAAAAACCAAAAATGTCTACGCACTGGAAAACGGCAACTACCTGTTAAAGTTTAAAGACGACGTTACCGGCAAAGACGGCAAGTTTGACCCGGGTGAGAATTCTGTCGGCCTTCAGATCGAGGGTGTAGGCAGAGAGAACCTCCGTATGTCAAAGTATTTCTTTGAGCTTTTGAGAGACAAGGGAATAAAGACCCACTACATAGGCATTAACATGGACGACTGCACCATGGAAGTGCTGCCTGCCCGTCCCTTTGGTCTGGGTCTTGAAGTCATCTGCCGCCGCAGAGCAGTGGGCAGCTTCATCCGCCGCTACGGCGCTTACATTGAGTCCGGCGCTCCCCTGCCCAACTATGTTGAGACCACCTTCAAAGACGATGCAAAGGGTGACCCTCTGGTAACAAAAGACGCTCTTGTTGATCTTGGCGTTATGACAAGTGAGCAGTACGAGTCCCTTAAAGCTCAGACTCAGGAAATCACAGACATTATCGAAAGCGAAATGGAAAAGCGCGGCATGGAGCTTTATGACATTAAATTTGAGTTTGGTTACTCCGGTGACGAAGTAATTCTCATTGACGAAATCGCCTCCGGCAACATGAGAGTATATAAAGACGGAGAATATGTGGAGCCTATGACTCTCTCCCGCCTGTTCTTTGAATAATGGGCGGCTTCTTCGGCGCTGTATCACGGCGCGACATAGTGCTGGATCTGTTTTTCGGGGTGGATTATCACTCCCATCTTGGTACAAAAAGAGCCGGAATGGTCGTTCACGACAGAAAAGACGGCTACCAGAAGCAGATACATAACATAGAAAACACTCCGTTCCGCACTAAGTTTGAAAATGATATAGCTTCCTTTCACGGATGCAGCGGCATAGGCTGTATATCCGACCTTGACCCTCAGCCCCTTCTGGTACGCTCTCATCTGGGTTTTTACGCAATCAGCATTGTCGGCTGCATAAATAACGCCGATGAGCTGATAAATGAATATTTCTTTGACCAGGGTCATCAGTTCATGGCCATGAGTTCAGGACAGATAAATTCAACTGAGCTTGTAGCCGCTCTTATAAATCAGAAGGACAGTCTTGTTGAGGGCATACGCTACGCTCAGAATATAATCAGCGGCTCTGCCACCATTTTGATTCTTACCGGAGAGGATATAATAGCTGCAAGAGACAAGCTGGGTAGGCTGCCGGTTCTTATAGGACGGGACGAGGAGGGCTACTGTGTATCCTTTGAGTCCTTCGCATACAGAAAACTGGGCTACAAAGACGAACACGAGCTTGGCCCCGGTGAAATCGTAAAAATCAGCGAGAAGGGCTGGGAAACCTTGCAGCCTGCCGGAGACAAAATGCGTATCTGCGCTTTCCTATGGACCTATTACGGCTACCCCAACTCCAGATACGAGGGTCAGAATGTAGAGCTGTCCAGATACAAAAACGGTTCTGCGCTTGCAAAGAGCGAGATTGATAACGGCACTCTGCCGGAGGTTGATTATGTGGCGGGAGTTCCGGATTCCGGTATTCCTCACGCCATGGGCTACGCCAATGCCTGCCACCTGCCTCTGGCAAGACCCTTTATTAAATATACCCCCACATGGCCCCGCTCCTTCACTCCCGCAAGTCAGGATGTGAGAAAGCAGGTTGCCAAAATGAAGCAGATTCCTGTGCCGGAGCTGATTGAAGGGAAAAAGCTGCTTTTTGTGGATGATTCCATAGTCAGGGGAACCCAGCTGCAGGAGACCATAGAATTTCTCTATGACTCCGGTGCAAAGGAAGTTCATATGCGTTCCGCCTGTCCGCCTGTCATGTACGGATGCAAGTTTTTGAACTTCTCCAGAACCAATTCCGGTATGGAGCTGCTCACACGCAGGACCATTCAGGAGCTTGAAGGTGCAGAAGGCCAGAACCATCTGGATGAATACGCCGACGGCAGCACCAGAAGAGGTCAGTGTATGCTGAAAAGCATTTGCGAAAAAATGGGCTTCAGCTCTCTGGGTTATCAGTCTCTGGATGCCCTTCTGGATGCCATAGGGATTGACAGGGACAAAATATGCACCTATTGCTGGACAGGCAAAGACTGAGATATAAAAAGGGAGAGATAACAATGAATAGCAGTCGTTCCGATTCATATGCTGCCGCCGGAGTTGACATTACTGCGGGGTACAAAGCCGTGGAGCTTATGAAGAGCCACATTCAGCGCACCATGACAGCCGGTGTATACTCTGATGTAGGAGGCTTCGGCGGTCTTTTTCTGCCGGATCTTGCGGGCATGGAATGTCCCGTTCTTGTAAGCGGCACCGACGGTGTGGGCACCAAGCTGAAGCTTGCCTTTTTAATGGATAAGCACGACACCGTGGGCATAGACTGCACTGCCATGTGCGTAAACGACATTATATGCTGCGGTGCAAAGCCTCTGTTCTTTCTTGATTATATCGCCTGCGGAAAAAATGTTCCGCAGCGCATAGAGCAGATAGTTTCCGGTGTTGCCGAGGGCTGCGTTCAGAGCGGTGCCGCACTCATAGGCGGAGAAACCGCCGAAATGCCCGGTTTTTATCCCGAAAACGAGTACGACCTTGCCGGCTTTGCCGTGGGAATAGTAGATAAAAAAGATATTATCGACAATTCAGCCACCCGCAAGGGAGACGTTCTCATCGCTCTTCCCTCCACCGGTGTTCATTCTAACGGCTTTTCTCTGGTGAGAAAGGTATTTGATGTAGATAATCAGGACATCAAAAGTCCAGTAGCCGAGCTTTCCGGCCGGAGCATTGGGGAAACGCTGCTGACTCCCACAAAAATATATGTAAAGCCCATGCTGGCTCTCTTCAAGGAAGTCAAAGTCAAGGGTGTGTCCCACATAACAGGCGGCGGCTTTTATGAAAACATTCCACGCAGTATTCCAGACGGTCTTGGTGCCGTAATAGAGCGCAGGGACGTTAGGGTACTGCCCATATTCGATCTTATCGCAAAGAGGGGCAATATTCCTGAGCGTGATATGTTCAACACCTTCAATATGGGCGTTGGCATGAGTGTTACCGTGGCTCCGGAGGACGTTGATAAAGCTCTCGCTGTTCTTAAAGCTCAGAGTATCGACGCCTATGTTCTCGGCCATATCGAAGAGAGCAGCGAAAAGGTGACGATATGCTGAAAGCAAGGATAGCCGTCCTTGTGTCCGGCGGCGGAACCAATCTTCAGGCGCTTATGGACGCCGAAAAAAGCGGCATTATAAAAAGCGGCGAAATACGACTTGTCGTTTCCAATAATTCTAATGCCTACGCCTTAAAACGGGCAGAAATTGCAGGAATTCCCTCTGCCTGCATAACTAAAAAAGAATACGGAAAACAGGAGGGCTTTGAAAAAGCCCTTCTGGAGCTTCTCGCAGAAAACGGCATTGAGCTTATTGTGCTTGCGGGCTTTATGAGCATTTTAAGTGCCGACTTTGTAAATCACTACAAAAACAGAATAATAAACATTCACCCATCCCTTATTCCGTCCTTCTGCGGAAAGGGTTTTTACGGCCTGAAGGTCCACGAGGCCGCCCTTGAGTACGGAGTAAAGGTAACAGGCGCAACGGTACACTTTGTAAACGAGGTGCCTGACGGCGGCAGAATAATAATGCAGAAAGCAGTTGATATTCTGCCCCATGACACGCCGGAAGCTCTCCAGAAGAGAGTTATGGAACAGGCGGAATGGGTCATTCTTCCCAGAGCCGCTGAACAGATTTCCGCCGAAATAATCAATGCAAGGGAGAAAAACTGATGGATATATATAATGTAAGCCATATTGACGAGCTTATCTCCGGCAACCCGTATGTAGGCCGTGGCATAGTGATAGGAAAAAGCGCTGACGGGAAAAGCGCAGTCGCTGCCTATTTTATAATGGGACGCAGCAGTAACAGCCGCAACCGTGTTTTTTCCTTTAAAGACAACGCCCTCTTTACCGAACCTTATGACTACTCAAAGGTTGAAGATCCCAGCCTTATAATCTACCCCGCAATCAGAAGCTTTGAAAACAAGCTGATAGTGACAAACGGAGACCAGACAGACACTGTTTACGAGGGCTTTAAAGAGGGGCTGGACTTTTTCTCCGCCCTGCGAAAAAGGCAGTTTGAACCGGACTATCCCAACCTTACCCCCAGAATAAGCGGACTTATAGAATTTTCCGAAAATGATTTTACTTATTCAATGAGCATTTTAAAAAGTGCGGATGCAAAAGGCTCTGCCTGCTGCCGCTACGGATTTGAGTATCCCGCTCTTGCAGGTCTTGGGCATTTTATCCACACTTACGTTACCGACGGCAACCCCATCCCCACCTTTCAGGGAGAGCCTGAGCGTGTTTTCATCCCTGACAATATAGATGAATTCACCGCTTCTCTTTGGAATGCTCTTGATAATGACAATAAAATTTCCCTTTATGTGCGATACACAGATATAGCTACCGGTGAATATGAGCACCGCCTCATAAATAAAAACAAGTGAGGAATCAACATGAAAGAGCTTGAACTTAAATATGGCTGCAACCCCAATCAGAAGCCTTCCCGTATATTTATGCAGCAGGGAGAGCTTCCGATAGAAGTTCTAAACGGCAAGCCCGGATATATAAACCTTCTGGACGCATTAAACTCATGGCAGCTTGTAAAGGAACTGGACGAGGCCACCGGTCTCCCCTCCGCCGCTTCATTCAAGCACGTTTCTCCCGCCGGTGCCGCCGTAGGGCAGCCTCTCAGCCAAATTGACCGAAAAATATACTTTGTAGACGACGATGCTCCCCTCTCGCCCATTGCCTGTGCATACATTAAGGCAAGAGGTGCCGACAGGCTCTCATCCTACGGTGACTGGGCAGCTCTCAGCCGTACCTGTGACAGAGCCACCGCTCTCTATTTAAAATATGAAGTCTCCGACGGTATCATCGCCCCTGATTACACCGAGGAAGCACTGGAAATCCTGAAAACCAAAAAGGGCGGAAACTACAACGTAGTTAAAATCGACCCTGATTATGTTCCCGCAGAGCTTGAGCGCAAGGATGTTTTCGGCATTACCTTTGAGCAGGGGCACAACAATTTTAAAATCACTCCGCAGCTGTTTGAGAACATAGTAACCAAAAACAAAGAGCTGCCTGAGGCTGCCGTTATAGATATGATAGTTTCTCTTATCACTTTAAAATACACCCAGTCAAACTCCGTATGCTATGTTAAAAACGGACAGACTGTGGGCGTGGGTGCAGGTCAGCAGAGCCGTATCCACTGCACCAGACTTGCCGGCAACAAGGCTGACAACTGGCTGCTCCGCCAGCACCCCAAGGTTTTGGGACTGAAGTTCAAAAATGACATACGCCGCCCCGACAGAGACAACGCCATAGACATTTACATTTCCGACGAGTATATGGACCTTCTGGCAGACGGTGAATGGGAAAACACCTTTGCCGAGAAGCCTCAGATCCTCACCCCAGAGGAAAAGAAGGCATGGATAGCCACTCAGTCCGGTCTTACCTGCGGAAGCGACGCTTTCTTCCCCTTCGGTGACAATGTTAAGAGAGCGTATAAAAGCGGCGTAAAATATATTGCCGAGCCCGGCGGCAGCATCAGAGACGACAACGTAATAGAGACCGCCGACAGCTATGACATGGTAATGGCCTTTACCGGTATGCGCCTTTTCCATCACTGATAAGGAGGCGCTTAATGAAGATTCTTGTAGTAGGCGGCGGCGGGCGTGAGCACGCTATAATTAAAAAGCTCCGTGAAAACAGCAGCGTGGAGAAAATCTACGCCCTACCGGGAAACGGCGGTATGGCTGATGATGCGGTTTGCGTTCCCATAGCGGCAACCGATCTTGAGGCGATAAAAGCCTTTGCTCTGGAAAACAAGGTGGACTACGCCGTCGTAGCTCCTGACGATCCTCTGGTTATGGGGGCAGTGGATTTGCTTACCGATGCAGGTCTCCCCTGCTTCGGCCCCTCAAAGGCAGCTGCCGTAATCGAGGGAAGCAAGGTTTTTTCAAAGGATTTAATGAGGAAATACTCCATTCCCACCGCTCAGTACCGCAGCTTTGAGGGTTTGGATGAGGCACTGAAATATATAGAAACAGCTCCCCTTCCCACCGTTATAAAGGCCGACGGGCTTGCCCTTGGAAAAGGCGTAATTATTGCTCAGACCCGTGAAGAGGCAAGAGAGGCGCTTATATCCATGATGGCCCACGGCAAATTCGGCAAAAGCGGCAGCCGTGTGGTTGTAGAAGAATTTCTGGAAGGTCCTGAGGTCTCTGTTCTGGCATTTACCGACGGAAAAACCGTTAAACCCATGGTTTCCTCCATGGATCACAAGCGTGCAATGGATAATGATCAGGGGCTTAATACCGGCGGCATGGGTACTGTTGCTCCAAACCCGTACTACACGGAAGCCGTGGCAAAAGAGTGTATGGAGAAAATTTTTCTTCCCACCATCCATGCCATGACCGCAGAGGGACGGACCTTTAAGGGCTGCCTTTATTTTGGCCTTATGCTTACTGAAAACGGACCCAAGGTCATAGAGTATAACTGCCGTTTCGGTGACCCTGAGGCTCAGGTTGTGCTTCCCCTTCTTGAAAGCGACCTGCTCACGGTGATGCAGGCCTGCACAAACGGTACACTTGAAGAAACAGAAGTAAAATTCAGCAGCGACTGTGCCTGCTGTCTCATAATGGCCTCTAAGGGTTATCCCGTTGAATATGAAAAGGGCTTTGAAATTACCATAGAGGATGAGGCAAAGCCCTATGTTTATTCTGCCGGCACAAGGCTCAGTCCCGATGGCAGGCTTTTGACAAGCGGCGGCAGAGTTCTGGGGATTACAGCCGTAAAACCCACTCTTCCCATTGCAATAAAAGCCGCCTATTCTCTGAAAGATAAGGTACATTTTGAAAACGCCTATTACCGCCACGATATCGGTCAAAAGGCGCTTAAAGCATATAGGGAGGCATAACATGGTTTATCGTGTATTTGTTGAAAAGAAAAAGGAGCTTGCACATGAAGCTCTTAACCTTAAAGAGGACATAAAAAGCCTGCTGTGCATTGATTCTCTAACAGATCTGCGCCTTATAAACCGCTACGATGTTGAAAACATAAGCGAAGATGAATTTGCTTATGCCGTTAAA
Organism: Candidatus Limivicinus sp.; assembly: GCA_029264685.1. Classification (GTDB taxonomy): domain Bacteria; phylum Bacillota; class Clostridia; order Oscillospirales; family Oscillospiraceae; genus Limivicinus. The sequence goes on along the minus strand of JARHZW010000021.1, from coordinate 23,387 downwards.
ACCGTGCTGTCTGAGCCTCAGCTTGACAATGTCAGCTTCTGCCTTGAAGATGACGGAGCAGAAGTTTTCGGCGTTGAATATCTACCCGGTCAGTTTGACCAGAGAGCTGATTCCGCCGCACAGTGTATGCAGATAATTTTCCGTGGAAACAAGCCCGAAGTCAAAACAGCAAAGATTTATAAGCTCTACGGCAATCTGAGTGCCGAAGAAATCGGCGAAATCAAGAAATACCTGATAAATCCGGTGGAAACCCGTGAAGCAGCAATGGAAAAGCCCCGTACTCTCAAAGCCGATTACACGGCAGGTGAAAAAGTGGAAATTCTCCACGGCTTCAACGCCATGAGCAGAGATGAGCTTGCTGCCTTCGCTGAACTCAAAGGGCTTGCCATGGATATAGATGACCTTGCCTTTTGTCAGGAGTATTTCAGAGAAGAGCAGCGTGACCCCAGCATCACCGAAATAAAAGTCATAGACACATACTGGTCTGACCACTGCCGTCATACCACCTTTAACACCAGTATTGACAAGGTAAGCTTTGAGGACGAGGAAATTCAGCAGAGCTTTAATTCCTATCTTGAAACAAGAGAGGCACTGGACCGTAAAAAGCCCGTAAGCCTTATGGACCTTGCCACAATAGCCGTGAAGCACCTCCGAAAAAACGGAATGCTCCAAAAGCTTGACGAATCAGAGGAAATAAACGCCTGCACGGTTAAAATAAGTGTAGAAGAAGACGGCGTTCCCACCCCGTGGCTGCTGCTGTTTAAAAACGAAACTCACAATCACCCCACAGAGATAGAACCCTTCGGAGGTGCTGCCACCTGCATAGGCGGTGCAATCAGAGACCCCCTATCCGGAAGAGCCTATGTTTACGGCGCAATGCGCCTTACAGGTGCTGCCGATCCCTTAAAGCCCCTCAGCGAAACTCTGCCCGGCAAGCTGCCCCAGAGAAAAATCGTCACCACTGCTGCCGCCGGTTATTCCTCCTACGGAAACCAGATCGGTCTTGCCACCGGAATAGTCGATGAGCTTTATCATCCCGGCTACGCCGCAAAACGCATGGAGATAGGCGCTGTTATTGCGGCCGCTCCCGAGGCAAACGTAAGGCGTGAGCGTCCTCAGGCGGGAGACTTTGTTATACTTCTTGGCGGACGCACAGGTCGTGACGGCTGCGGCGGTGCAACAGGCTCCTCCAAATCCCACACCCTTGACTCTCTGGAAAACTGCGGAGCAGAGGTTCAGAAAGGCAACGCACCCGAAGAGCGCAAGCTTCAAAGGCTTTTCCGTAATCCCGAAGCCTGCCGAATGATAAAGCGCTGCAACGATTTCGGTGCAGGCGGTGTATCCGTGGCAGTAGGAGAGCTTGCAGACGGCCTGAACATAAACCTTAACTCCGTAACAAAAAAATACGAGGGTCTGGACGGCACTGAGCTTGCCATTTCCGAATCTCAGGAGCGCATGGCAGTTGTGGTGGACGCAAAGGATGCCGAAAGCTTCAAGGCTCTTGCCCACGGGGAAAATCTTGAGGCCACAGTTATAGCAGAGGTTACGGAAGCGCCACGGCTCGTAATGAACTGGAACGGCGAAAAGATAGTAAATATAAGCCGTGAATTTTTGGATTCCAACGGTGCGGAAAAGCACATTCAAGCCCATGTGGAAAAAGCAGGCACATTTGAAAAGGCCGTCCCCCTATCCTTTACTCAGGGCATCACGGCAATGGCCTCTGACCTTAATGTTTGCTCCAAGAGAGGCCTTTCAGAGCGGTTTGACTCCACAATAGGCGCCGGCACTGTTTTAATGCCTTTCGGCGGAAAAAATCAGCTTACCCCTATTCAGGCCATGGTTCAGAAGATTTCAATGGAAAAAAGCCATACCGAAGACTGCTCTCTCATGGCCTGGGGATACAACCCCTATATAAGCGAAAAAAGTCCCTACCACGGCGCATATCTTGCTGTAATCGAGTCCGTTTCCAAACTAATTGCAACGGGCGCCGAATTTAAGGATGTGTACCTGACATTTCAGGAGTACTTTGAAAAGCTGGGCAAAGACCCTGATCGCTGGGGCAAGCCCCTTGCCGCACTTCTCGGTGCGTTTAAGGCTCAGATGGAGCTTCAAATCGGCGCAATAGGCGGCAAGGATTCCATGAGCGGTTCTTTTGAAAGCATGGATGTACCGCCCACTCTGGTTTCCTTTGCAGTAACAACGGATAAAATAAAAAATATTACACCCAATGAACTAAAAGCAGTCGGAAATAAGCTCATTCTCATTGAGCCTGAACGAGACAATAATGGTCTTCCCGAAACACAGTCTCTCATAAAAGTCTTTGAACTAGTGCACGAGCTTATTACCACCGGAATGGCTGTAAGCGCCTATACTCCCGGCTACGGCGGTATTGCCGAGGCAGTTATGAAAATGGCTTTCGGCAACTTCCTTGGTGTGGAGCTTTCAGACACTCTCAGTCTCGAGGAGCTGTTCGGCTATAATTACGGCTCCTTTGTTCTGGAAGTTAAGCCGGAATGTGAAGAAGGACGACTGCTGGGCCGCGTTACCGATAAGTGCGAAATCCGCCTTGGCGGTGAGGCGGTTTCCCTGTCTCAGCTTCTGGATATATACGAGGGAAAGCTTGAGAGCGTTTATACCTGCAATATTCCCACCGAAGCAGGACAAGTCCCTAAAATCACCCGTTTGTATGCTGACCACTCCGCCCCTGCTGTAAAATGTGCCCGTCCTAAAGTGCTGATTCCCGTTTTCCCCGGCACAAACTGCGAATATGACAGCGCAAGAGCCATGGAAGATGCAGGCGCAGACACGGAAATAATGGTTATTAACAATCTTAGCTCCTCTGATATTGAGAAAAGCATTGAGAGCTTCTCAAAATCCCTGTCGCACTCACAGATGGTCTTCATTCCCGGCGGTTTCTCCGGCGGTGATGAGCCTGAGGGTTCAGGTAAATTCATAACCGCATTTTTCCGCAGTGCCGCTGTAAAAGAGGCCGTAGAGGAGCTTCTTGACCGCCGTGACGGTCTGATGTGCGGCATTTGCAACGGTTTTCAGGCCCTCATAAAGCTGGGTCTTGTGCCTTACGGCAAGATAATAGACACCGACGAAAGCTGCCCCACACTCAGCTTTAATACCATTTCCCGCCATCAGTCACGGATAGTCCGTGTCAGGGTTGCCTCCAATAAATCCCCATGGCTTGCGGATACTCAGCCCGGCGATATTTTCAATGTTCCCATTTCACACGGCGAGGGCCGTTTCCTTGCCTCTCCTGAGCTTATAAAGACCCTGAGCGAAAACGGGCAGATCACCACTCAGTATGTGGATCTTAACGGAGAGCCTACCATGGATGTTCACTTTAACCCCAACGGTTCCCTCTGCGCCGTGGAAGGTATATGCTCCCCTGACGGCAGAGTTTTCGGAAAGATGGGTCATGCAGAAAGAATCGGTTCAGGTCTTTACAAAAATGTCCCCGGCGATTATGATATTAAAATGTTCAGTTCGGCGGTAAAGTATTTCCGCTGAGTATAAGATAGGGAGAGATACTTGTGGCTTTCTTAACTGATATTGAAATTGCTCAGAGCACCCCCATGTGCCCCATAGACGAAATAGCCCGAAAGGCTCATATTGATAACAAATATCTTGAAAACTACGGCAAATATAAAGCTAAAGTTGACCTCAAGTATCTTGACGATACTGTGCGCCCCGACGGAAAGCTTATTCTTGTAACCGCTATAACGCCAACTCCCGCAGGTGAGGGCAAGACCACAACTTCCATAGGTCTTGCCGACGCTCTGCGGGCTATAGGCAGGGATGCCGTTGCTGCACTCCGTGAGCCCTCGCTCGGTCCTGTTTTCGGGGTAAAGGGCGGTGCCTGCGGAGGAGGCTACGCTCAGGTGCTCCCCATGGAGGATATTAACCTGCACTTTACAGGAGATATTCACGCAATAGGTGCGGCAAACAACCTGCTTGCAGCCATGGTTGACAACCATATTCAGCAGGGAAATGCCCTGAATATAGACCCTCGCAGAATCACATGGAAACGCTGCATGGATATGAACGACAGACAGCTCCGCTTCATCATTGACGGCATGGGCGGGAAAGCCAACGGTGTTCCCCGTGAAGACGGCTTCGACATTACGGTTGCAAGCGAAATCATGGCTATTCTCTGCCTCTCGCAAAGTCTTTCCGACTTGAAGGAAAGGCTTTCCCGAATAGTTGTGGGTTACAGCTACGAAGGAAAGCCCGTAAGCTGCGGGGATCTCAATGCGCAGGGCGCAATGACAGTGCTTTTAAAGGACGCACTAAAACCCAATCTGGTACAGACGCTGGAGGGAACTCCTGTGTTTATTCACGGAGGCCCCTTTGCCAATATTGCCCACGGCTGCAACTCCGTGCTGGCAACCAGAATGGCTCTTAAATCTGCGGACTATGTTGTCACCGAGGCAGGCTTCGGCGCAGATCTCGGGGCTGAAAAGTTCCTTGATATAAAGTGCCGTACAGCGGGCATCAAGCCCTCCGCCGTTGTGGTGGTGGCCACAATAAAGGCTCTTAAAATGCACGGGGGCTTGTCTAAGGATCAGCTCCGGTGTGAGGATGTGGAGGCACTCAGGCGTGGTATTCCAAATCTTCTCCGCCACGTTTCCAACATCCAAAATGTATATAAGCTGCCATGCACAGTTGCAATAAACCGCTTTCCCACAGACACGGAGAAAGAAATCCACGCCCTTCAGGAAAGCTGCAAGGAACTTGGTGTAAATGTTATTCCCGCTCAGGTATGGGCAGAGGGCGGAAAAGGAGGCACTGCTCTTGCAGAAGAAGTTCTCAGACTTTGTCAGGAGGATAATTCTTCTTTCAGCTATAGCTACCCTCTGGATTTATCTATAGAAGACAAAATTCGCTCCATTGTCCGCAAGGTTTACGGCGGCGAGGATGTTGTTTTGTCTCAGGAAGCAAAAAATCAGGCTGAGGACTTTACCCGTATGGGCTACGGGGATCTGCCCATTTGCATTGCAAAAACTCAGTACAGCTTTTCCGATGACCCTTCAAAACTCGGTGCCCCTGAGAATTTTACCGTAAATATCAAAAAACTTCGTCTTTCTTCCGGTGCAGGCTTTATTGTTGCCCTTGCGGGAGATATTATGACCATGCCAGGGCTTCCTAAATACCCTGCCGCAGAAAAGATCGATATAGACGGGAACGGAAAAATTACGGGTCTCTTCTAAAATAAACTTGGTTTACTTTTTCATTAACAAAGCACCATGGGAATTTCCCGTGGTGCTTTTTATATTGTTTTTCTGATTATAAAAAAAGACATTGAGAACATTCTCAATGTCTTTTTTGTCATAAATTGTTGTCTTTTCAGCGGTTTCAGCAGAAAATGTGCATATTATTCGCTGACTCTACTGTAACGGATGGGTTTTCCTTAAAATAGTTTAGAATAAGCTCTGACATTTCAGTGTTGATTTCCCTCACAAGCTCGCAGCTGCTGTACTGGGGATAACCGCCTGCTCCGCAGGCACGATAGTTATTCACACAAATATTGAAGAAATCATCGTCTTTAATGTCTTTTCCCTTATATTTAAGCTCGGTTACCCGCTGTCCCGCAGGTCTTTTCAGATCTATGCTGTAGTCAAAGCCTGCATAGTAATCATAATTGTAATGCTCAACCTTCGGCTTTAAGAATCCCTCTGAAATATGAACATTTCCACCCTCGTCAAGGGCAAAATACTCCGCACTTCGCTCCACAACCTCTTTCAGGTGCTTTCCGCTCATTTTAACCACCGCAAGGGTGTTCGGGTATGGGTAGGCCGTCAGCACATCTCTGCGCCGCACCGTTTTCGGCAGGCCCGCAACTTCATTTGCAAGACTTGCAGCGGAAATATCCGCACCTGTGGCCGAAAGCTGAACCATATTAAAGAAATCCGCAAGGCCGCTTCCATTAAATGCCATTTCCAGATGATCCCCCGGCATAAGCTCCTGACTCAAATGGCCAACTTCCATATCCAGCCATTTCTCAGCGCCCTGATTAAGCTCCGAGAATTTATTCATAAGGCTCTCATCGCATTGTCCCTCGGCAGGGCAGGTCACGCTGCTTATCTGCTTTTCGCCGCCACTAATCTTTACATCAAGACGAACAAACTCTCTTCCCGAATCGGAAGGCTGAACAATGAATGTATCAAACAGCTTTCTGCCCTTGACGGACATATGCTGATGTCCGGTAAGCAGGATGTCATAATCCAGCTCGCTGCATATCTGATAGGCAACATTTTCGGTACTGGTGCTTAAAACCGCCCCTGTATCCAGATCTCTTTCAAAGCCTCCGTGATAAACACATACCGTCAGGTCACATCTATCCCGAATTTCTTCCAGAGCCTTTTTAGCCGCAGAAAGAGGAGAGGTAATATTAACGCCCTCCAGATGTTCAGGCCGCTCCCAAACATTCACATAGTCTGTCACAATGCCCACAACGCCTATTTTAAGGCCGTTTTCAAGAGTATGTATGCAGTATGGGTACTTGCTCTCCCCCTGCTTGTTCTCTGCGTTCTGGCATATGCAGTGGGCATTTAAAGTATTCAGGTATTTTCCCAGATACTCTGTACCGTAGTTAAAATCATGATTTCCAAGCGTAATGTAATCATAGCCGCAGCAGTTCATAATTTCTGCGATTTTTTCAGGATTTCCCACAGAATCGTGGCAAAAAGCACCGAGAGGAGAGCCTTGAAGAATGTCTCCACCGTCGATCACAAGCGTGTTTCCGTCCTTTTCAAAACGGTTTGCACACTTAAAAAGGCCTATGTCCTTTTCACCGTGGCTGCGGTAATCGGTGGGGTAAAAAAAGGAGTGTATATCAGATGTAAAATAAATCCGAAGTGTTTTTTCGTCCATTTTACTCTCCCCGTATCAGCTTTGTGCGTATCTTTGAGGAAATAGTCTCCACTATAAGAACGAGGATAATAAGGCCCAGAAGTATTGCTCCCACTTCGTTCCAGCGGTAAGAGCTCATTGCAAAGATAAGAGGAGCGCCGATACCGCCTGCTCCCACAAGACCCAGAACCGTAGCGTCACGCAGGTTCATATCAAAACGGTATATAAGGGTGGACATAAAGTCCGCAAACAGCTGAGGAAGGATACCATAGCGTATTTTCTGGAAAGTGGTGCAGCCTGCAGCATCCAGAGATTCAAGTATGCGCTTATCCAGATTTTCAATGCTCTCTATAAACATTTTTGAAACCATACCTATCGAGCACAGGCTCATTGTAAGCAGGCCTGCAAAAGGTCCGGGTCCTGTGACTCTTATAAACATAAGACCGTAGATAAAGGCAGGAATGGTACGGATAGCCGCAATGCAGAATCTGCCGATTATGGCTATGGGTTTTGGCATAAGGTTTGAAGCAGAGAGGAATGACAGCGGAACGGAAATTACCGCACCTACCACAGTACCCAGAAAGGCAATACACAGAGTTTCAAGCAGCAGATAGGCAACACCGCTTTTTCCGGCTGCAAACAGAAGCTTTGTATCCGGATGAAAAATACCTGAAATGATATTTTTTGCCACCTGAAGACCTTTTCCGTTGGTATTTGACATTTCAACAGCTGAGCTTGACCACGCAAGCAGGCAGGCAATCACAAATGCCACCAGAAGCTGAAGTATCCATGTTTTCGGAGCTTTCTCATAAGCTTCCTTAATTGAATTGTTCATGTTCAGCCTCCTTTCAGCTCAAATGCTTTCTTATAACATGGCTTATACCCTCTATAGCTATAACAGTTATAAAGAGCACTATCAAAATCATACCGACGCTGTCGTATTCACGCCAGCCGATTTTCTCATTCATAATAAGACCCAGACCGCCGGCGCCCACATATCCCAGAATTGAAGCGTAGCGGACATTACCCTCAAGGCAGAAAAGGGACACAGACAGGTAGGTAGGCAGGACCTGTGGGAAAACCGCACTTCTGAATGCCTGCATTTTAGTGGCGCCAAGAGCCTCCATAGCCTCAAAGGGACCCATATCCACAGTTTCTATAACCTCAAAAAGCTGTTTTCCTATGTAGGCAAAGGTAAAAACGGCAATGGCAAAGGTACCTGCCATGGTACCAAGGCCGAAGATATAAGTTGCAATAAGTGCGCATACAAGAGTAGGCAGGGTCCTCACAAGGCTCAGAAAAAGTCTCTGGATAGCAAGAACAGCCTTGGAGCTGATTATATTGCTGGAGGCAAGAATAGCCGCCGGAATAGCCAGAACCGCACCTATAAATGAACCGAGAACGGACATCTTTATGGTATCCCACAAAGGCTGCCATATTTTAGGCATATATGAGGTTTTCGGCGGAAACATGGCCTTAAGTATATCAAAAAACTTACTGCCGTTTCTGCCTAAAACCTCAAAGTTAAAGCCGGTAATGTGCACGGAAATAACTGTGCACACAATAAGCAGCAGCAGTATCAGCGGCAATCTGGTGAAGCGCTCCTCCACAGCTTTGCCGTTGGACAGCTCATACTTTTTCGGCTTGAAAATTCGGTCATAGAGCTTCATTCCATTTCCTCCCGGGCAGCATTCTCCCCGTAAATGGAGTCAAGCACGGACTTATCCACCTTATCAGAAGGTCCGTCGTAAACGATTTTTCCGGCTCTGATGCCTATAATGCGCTGGGCATACTTCAGCGCCAGCTCAACATGGTGAATATTTAACAGGATGGATATTCCCATGTCCTTATTTATACGCACGAAGTCCTCCATTACCTGCTTTGCAGTAACAGGGTCAAGAGCGGCAACAGGTTCATCGGCAAGAATAATTTTAGGATTCTGAGCCAGAGTTCTTGCAAGAGCCACACGCTGCTGCTGACCGCCCGAAAGCTGGTCGGCACGCATATAGGCCTTGTCAAGAATACCCACATTGTCAAGAGCCTCAAGGGCTGTAATTTTGTCCTGCTTGCTGAACACACCCAGAATTGCTCTCCACAGAGGCAGTTCCGGAACTCTTGCAGACAGAACATTTTTTATAACAGTAGTACGGGAAACCAGATTGAAAGACTGAAACACCATTCCTATGCCACGGCGGAATTTTCTCAGAGACTTGCCCTGAAGCTGACTTACATTTGTACCGTTTACCGTAAGAGTACCGTCGGTAATTTCGTGCATACGGTTTACGGAGCGCAGAAGGGTGGATTTACCTGCTCCGGAGAGACCGATGATTGCCACAAACTCTCCGTCGTCAATTTTTAAATTTACATCATCCAGTCCCACTGTACCGTTTGGATAAACTTTTGAAACATGGTCGAATAGGATCATGAGCTACACCTCGCTTATAATATAAAAAGAGGGAGAGGACTCTCCTCCGGTTTGAGTCCGGGTTGGTCCTCTCCTTCAAAAGTTGCTTTTGAAGAGGGCTTATTTAGAAGCCAGCTCCTGAATGAGTTTCTGAGCTGCACGCTCGCTGTCATAGTCAGCGTACTTGGCAGGCTGATAGCCGTTGTGGCTGTATATTGCAATAACTTCCTTGCCCTCAGGGGTATTGCCGATGTTGATGAAGGCATTCTGAAGAGCTGCAATCAGATCCTCGTCCATAATGGGAGAGGACTTGCTGACAGAGATAGTGTCGTTGTAGATGGGAGAAGTTACGCCGATAACATTGGTCTCTTCCCAGATGGAAGCTTCACGCTCGAACTCGGTATTCCAGCGCTCTGCATAGTCACGGCGTGCGTCGGCGTAAGTGCAAAGCACGTCAACCTGACCGGAAGCCAGACGGGCAAATGCGGAAGCGTAGGAATCAGCCTGAACGGCAGAGTTCAGATCGGTGATACCCTTCTCGAAGCGATCCTGCATCCAGAGAGAGGGGTAAACATAACCTGCGGGAGAGGAAACGCCCATAACGCTCCAGTTTGCGCTGTTGATGTCGTCCCAGGTAAGCTCTTCGCCTGCATTGACCTTTGCTGCAAGCTCCTGACCCTTTTCAGAGGGGCCGGCGATCATAAGTGCACGGTAGGAAACAGCCTGATTCTCAGAAGCCTCGGTGGGCTTGCCGTCGTTCCAGTCTTTGGCATTGTCGGAATCCTTGCTGAGACCGTCACGGGTAGCGGTAAGGATAACTTCTGCACCGTCATCGTAAAGAACGAAGGTGCTGCCGGGGATAAGACCGATGTCAGCAGTGCCGGCGCTCAGAGCCTCGCCGACTGCCTCAAAGGTAGTACCAACATTGATGACAACCTCGCCGATCTCATAGCCCTGATTGAGCATCTCAGCCTTGAGCATATCCTTCAGAGGCTCGGTAACGGTGATGATTTCATCAGGCTCACGGGAAGGAACGAAGTAAACGCTCAGTTTCTCGATAGCCTTGGGAGCGGACTGTTCAGGTGCTCCGCTTTCTGCGGGAGCAGCATCGTCTTTGGGTGCAGGCTCTTCAGCGGGTCCCTTTTCGCCGCCGCAGGCAGCCAGAACACCAACGCAGAGAACCATTGCCAGAATAAGTGCAAGAGTCTTTTTCATTTGGTTTCCTCCTAAATTTTTATGTCTCTCAAACACAGGTATTGCTGCATCAAAATACAAAAAGCAGTGCAGTATACCTCATTTAGAAGTATAGCACACTGCCTCTGATAATTTTTTCCCGTTTTAGTTACTATTTTTCTTTTTCCCAGTTTCTTTGTCTCTTAGGAACTTTCCCATCAGCTCCTCAAAGGCCAGAATGATCCTGCCGAAAAACGGATTCGGCACACCGCCTATAAGAGTCTGCTTTGCTCCGTCCACAATAAATGTGAGATCCGAAAGGCCTGCAAGGCTTGAATCCGCCCGTCTTGTAAAGCTAACTATTTTGTAGCCTTTCTGTTTGGCGGTTTTCACATTCTCAAGAACTGAAGCCGTTTCCCCTGACTGAGAAATCGCAATCAGCAGAGAAGAATCAATATTTGTCTCCAAACCGTTTTGATCCCTAAAAATCATGTAGTCATAAAAGTGGACATGGTTAAAGACCATAAAGCCGCACACTGCCAGCCGCTGCACCAGATAATCCGCCACAAGCTCGGAAAAGCCACGCCCCTCCACAAAGATCTTTTTATCCTGAAATTCTGTCAAAAGACGGCAGAATTCTCTGCCGCTCTCCTCATCGTAGTTGTCAATAAGCTCCTGCAAAGCGGTCGTGCCCGATGCCTGATCGTAAGCGGTGACTCTCTGGGACAGCTGATAATAAAGCTCGCTGTAACCGTCAAATCCAAGTCTCTGGCACATTTTTATAATAAAAGTAGTAGAAACATAGTTTTCGTTTGCAATCTGGTGTATGCCAACCCGCTTTTCGCCCTTTTCAATGTGGTCAATTATGCTGGTTATTATATTTGTCTCCTCCTCAGACAGGAGATTTGTCAAAATATAGTAGTTTTTGTTCAAGAAAGAGCTCCTTCCACAACTGATATGCCTTTATTTCCTCACATTCTACCACATAGTTCGGAAGTTTTAAAGCCTCATTTCCGAATGAAAACGCCAAAATCCGGCTTTTGTTCAAAATTCCGGTTTTGCCTTTTCGCACATTACCGCTATATAACGGCTGCATAAGCAAAGCTGCCTCGGCGGACACCGAAGCAGCTTTACTATCATTATTAAATATGCAAATCAGAACGCACCCTTGTAAAGGCAGGTGGGATTGTAGGGGTAGAGAATTCCGTTCTTCTCAATGGTGTCCACACCGTCAAGAGCTTTGAGCAGCTGCTCAAGGGTCATGGTGATCTGAACTTCGCCATAGCTGAGAGCGCCGGTAGCACGGTCGCCACGGCAGCCCAGAGACAAACCGATTTTGCCCTCTTTTACGGTACGCATCCATGTATCGGCGCAGTTAGACTCACCGCTGAAAGGAATTTCCAGACGCTGCCAGTCAGTTTCCACAAAGCCTGCAAGCAGGTGGAAAGCTGCCTGAGTGGGCAGGCGGAGAATAACGCAGTCGGCCTCCTCAATGTCGCAGTTGCAGAAAGCAGAGCAGACAAGAGCGGTGTAAGGCTCCTCGGGAAGATACTGCATATTGGATGCAATATGCTTTTTAGCGTCCTCCTGATCGTGGTGCCAGGGAGTGGGATCCTTGTAGAGGATAGCGCCGTCAATGTATTCCTGAGTAATTTTCATAAGGCCGTTGTTCATGGCGCAATAGTAGCCTGAGAAGTGGTCAGGGGTGATGGCAAAGGTGCCCTGGAAATGAGCTGCCATACCTATGGTCTTGCAGGCGTTTGCTTTATTCTGGCAGAAGGTAACGTTCCGGATTGAATCAAGCTCCTCCTGAGTTTTAGTAAACTTCATTGCCACGGGGTACTGAGTGGGGCGAAGAGTCATCATTATACGGTCGCAAAGTTCTTTCCACTGTTCTTTTGTGTATTTCATTTTAAAGATACCTCCAAATAATTTTCATGTCTGTTTTCATGTCTGTGATATACTGCCGTGCATAAGCACCGCATCGGGGTGGTAAGGGGTCTGCTGTGTCCCGCCTGTATCGCTCAGGTGAGACGCAGCAGTTAAAATAGGAGTGAAAATTGTTTTTAATCAGGAAATTCCCCAGCCGCCTACGTTAAAAATAGACTCGCCTGTCATGTAGGAAGCGTCCTCGGAAGCAAGGAAGCAGGCAACTGCCGCCTGTTCGGAAGGGTCAGCCATGCGCTTTATAGCAAGCTTGGGAGCCGTGTAGTTGGGGAAGCGGTCTCTTGCAATCTTTCCTACCATAGGGGTGTCGGTGCTGCCGGGGCAGAAGCAGTTTGCTCTGATACCATAGGGGGCAAGCTCCACGGCTATGCCACGGGTGAAGACGGAGATAGCGCCCTTGCTTGCGGCATAGGGGGTGGTGTTAGGGCCGCAGCAGCGGTAGTTGATGGAAGAGGTGTTAACAATAGCGCCTGCAGTGCCATGGGCAATGAATGCCTTTGCAGCTGCCTGAGAGCCGTTGAACACGCCACGGTAGTTAATATTGAATATATAGTCGTTCTCTTCGATAGTAAACTCGAGGAAATCCTTGAATATATTCACGCCTGCGTTATTAAACATTGCGTCAAAGCCGCCGAACTTATCGTATGCGGTCTGGATGAGCGCATCCACATCCTCTCGAACGCTGACATCACACTTGCGGCATACTACGTTTTCTGCACCAAGCTCTGCAATGACTTCATCGAATTTTTCAATCTGAACATCGCCTACAACAACCTTGCCGCCGTCCTGTATGTAACGGGCGGCAATGGCTTTGCCGATACCGCTTGCACCGCCTGTTACAACGGCGACTTTTCCTGCGAACCTATCTGAATAAGCCATAATAGAAACTTCCTTTCTCTCTTTTGCTTTAAATAAATCACAAGTTGGGGCTTGTGTTTCCGTTGTGCTCATAGAGTACACTCTATAATGTACTCTACGACATTGACATAAAAAAGTCAAGGAGAAATTTTTGAAAAAATATATATTATTTTATCGGACAAAATGTCAACTTTTTACAAATTTGAGATTTATTTGACAAGCAGTATAATTTTCTCTTTACAAACCGGAGTCATGATGCTATTCTTATAGAGCGCACTCTATACATTCTCTAAATCTTGTCCGAGTGCAATGCTGAGGAGGTCCAAAAAATGGATTTGAATACGCCTAAGCAGCTCAAGACCCTTGAAACAAAAGAAAAAATATATGAAGCTGCCGGTAAGATATTAAAGAAGGAAGGCTTTGCATATTTAACTATAAGCAATATATGTAAAGTTGCCGGCGTTTCAAACGGTACGTTTTTCTATCATTTTAAAACCAAGGATGATTTACTCAGCTACTATATATTCGATAAATTTGCAGAATACAGAAGTAAGATTCAGTTTGACAAAGCTGTTGAAAATCTATCCTTTGACAGAAAAATACTGGGTTATTACAGTGCATGGACAGACTATATGAACGAAGTGGGAATAGATTTCTTTTCAAGCTTTTATAATACCAAGAACTATTCTCTTGATGTGCGCCTTTTCAACAACCGCTTTCCGAAAAACGTGTGGAATTTTCCGTTGACCTGTCTCGAAAACGCCGGTGCAGCCGGTCTGCTCAAGGACGGCCTTGTTCTTTCCCACTGTGCGGAGGTGCTTGCTACTATAGTAAAAGGCGTTGCATTCGACTGGTGTCTCAGTAACGGCGCATTCAATATGCGTGAGAGGCTGAGCGAGGTAATGCTCCCCTATCTGGAGAGCATAGAAAAAAAGCCCGTTTAAGGGCTCTAATATCTTGTTGACATTGTTTTCGGACATAAATGTGAGTACACTCTTCCGGCAGGCCGTGTGCCTTTTCAAAGCGTTTTGGGGAACGCTTGGCATACAGGACTGCTGACTTACCATCTGGAAACCGTCAAATATAAAAGAGATAATTATTAGGAGAGTATTTATAATTATGGATATAGCGATTCTCATCGGTGCTGTAATACTTATCAGCATTTTCTGCTACAAAAGCGTGCCCACACTGTACGGCGGTATTATCTGCTCGCTGATTCTTATATTTATTTATAAGATGGATGTTGTAGACAGCCTGTTTAATATTTACATGGGCGGTCTTGTAGATTTTGCAAAGCAGTGGCTGATTCTCTTCACTCTGGGTGCCCTGTTCGGCAAGCTGCTTGAGGTCACAGGCGGTGCCGACAGCCTTGCCCGCACCATTCTCAACATCACCGGCCCCAAGAACGTTTCTCTGGGTGTCTGCATATTCACTGCAATTCTGGCTGCTGCCGGAGTTTCCAGCTTCATCACTATTTTCATCGTTTTCCCCATCGCATTCAAGCTCTGCCGCAAGGCTAACGCAAACCGTGCTTCTGTCGTTGCCGGTTTCTCACTCGGTTTGAATCTGGGTATTGCACTTCCCTATGTTCCCGTCACAAACAATGTCCTCTGTGCGAGCTACTTTGGAACCGATGTAAGCGCAGGCGGACTTCTGGCAGTTTTTGTGAACATAGTTTTCCTTATCGTCGGTATGCTTTACATCAAGTGGTATGAAAAGCGGCTGGCTGCAAAGGGATTGGGCTATGCTCCCGCATACGGCACCGGATGTGCTGAAACCGAGGACGAGCTGGATATGGATGCCAAAGGCCCCCACTGGCTCACCTCTCTTATCCCCATGCTTATACCTATCATAGTTCTCAACATATTTAAAATTAAGATAGAAGCCGCTCTGTTCTGCGGAGTTCTGGCCATCGTTATTTTGCAGTTCAAATATCTGCCCCGCAGCTGGGACAAGAACAGACAGGTTCTTAACGACTCTATCTCCATGAGCCTTACCACCATCATTAACGCCGCCGCTATTGTCGGCTTCGGCGCTGTCATTCAGAACTGCCCCGGCTATAAAATTGCCGTTGAAAACATTCTGTCCTTCCAGGGCAGCCCCCTTATGATTACCTTTATTGCAACCAACCTTATCGCAGGTATCGCAGGCTCCTCCTCCGCAGGTCTGGTTCTGGCAGCTCCCGTCCTTCAGCAGGCTGCAACACTCACCAACGCAGCCGTATTCCACAGAACAACGGTCTTTGCCTCTCTGGGTCTTGACTCCCTGCCTACCGCCGGATTTCTTCAGACAGAATGCACCGTTGCAGGCGTAAGATTCAAGGATGTTTACTTCCCTGTCATCTTTACCCTTACTGTTGTACTGACTCTGCTTCGCTGCCTGCTGTACATGGGTCTGAGCATACTTCTTGGTATGGCGTAAGAATATTTCGCCAATTTAACAACGCCTTAAAAAAACCGACACATAAAATGTGTCGGTTTTTTATTTGCCGCAACTGCCTCAAGCCAAAATTCTTGTGTGTACTTTCACATATATTTCTCAGAGATTCCGCCTGTTACTTTGTGCAAGGCGTCCAGTTAAATTATTAGATTTTTGACATTATGCTCATTTTGTGCAAAACATTTTAATTCCCCGTTGACAGTAGGTATATTCCATATTAAAATACACTAAACTATGTAAAAATCACCGTTTTTGACAATTTTTTCCTATGTATTATCTAACTAAAGCGTCACCGTGTAGAAAGTTATTGTTCAGTTTCACCCAATAGTTTTCGCAGCAATGCGGCAAAATCATTTACAGGTAATTTTTGTTGTATTTATTATTATGATTTAATTTCTCTTCGGTACTTCAAAATGCAACTGACCATTTCACGCTTAACAAATTAGTCGACACCCACAGAAAGTTTCAGAAAGGATCTGTTTAATGAGAAAAAGAAAACTGTCTAAGGCAGCTGTTCGCTACCTGCTTCTCTTTGTTTTGATTACTTCCACGCTTTTTTCGGCAATACCCGCTCTGGCCACATCGTCGGAGGAAAGTTCAAATGATGAGGTTCATGAGGACACTCCTGCTTCACTTTCGGAGACTGCTCCGGAAATTGCCGCTCCGCCTGAATCGGAACCGGTTTTGCCTGCTGCGCCGGAGTCAACAAACGATAACACGGCAGTTCCTGATCCATCGGTCGATGCAGCTCCCGACACTGACACACATGAGGTTCCGGAAGCTTCCCCTGATGTGCCGCCTGAGCTTCCCTCTGCACAGGAGTCCGAAAACACTCAGAACAGTCCAATGATTCCAACCTTTTCCGGAGTAAACAATACGGAAGCTGAGGAATACACCGAATTCAAGCTTCTGGAGAATATTTCAGCAGTTTGTTCTGACGGCGTTCAAATGCAGGTAAGCGTTTCCGGCGTTATCTGTGAAACAGACAGCAGCTATGTATATGACGGTTCAGACCGCTTAATTTTAGCTGCCGAAGGCTCAGTGTATCGGGTTGAATATACCGCCGTCCACCCGGTAACAGGCGAAATGTACACAGCTTTTCGCCGGATTACAAGTGTCAGCGCAGGACATTCTCCCGAGAACAGCGCTGACAACGGCACTGAAGGTGTCGAAGCTTTATCCGACCGCCTTCAGATGTTCACGCTTGCCGATTTGTCCGACATCAGCTACACCGTAGAAATGGATACTGCTCATATCAGCACCGGTTATTTTGATTTGGAATGTGTCAACGACAAGCAGGGTGAAGTGCCTCACGATCAGCTTTCTTTCGGAGATATAAGCTTCATAGAAGGCGGTGAATTAAAGGGCAATGTGCCTCCAGTTGTCAGAAACTCTAGCGGTCATGTCCACTCCTACATAAAGGCTCATGTTAATAATGTGCAGGTATATTATGCGGGCATTCTCCACATCATTGACGGCCCCGCATCGCAGGATTTCATTTACTACACCACCGACTCCATGATTTCCGATAAAACAGTTTATGCCGTACTTAGAGAAAATGAAAAAATAACGCTGTCCTATTCTCATGATGTTGACTACACTATAAGCTATGAGTTCAAAACTGCGGACGGCACAGTAACGCCTGACGGTCCCGACGGTCAGACTCCGGACGACATTTTCACGCCTGAACGTGCCATAGCCGCAAAGAAAGGCCAGCAAGTCAGCGTAAAAGTCACCATTCCAAGAGGATATAAAGCTAAACTCACCGCTATAAAGGACGACGGAACCGTACTGCATGAAGCCGATATGGGACAAATGCTTGCATATAAGCATCCCGAAGGCAATGTTAACCAGATTGTCTTTGCCGACGGCAGTCCCAGTGAACTAATTCTTCAGAACAAGTTTGTCATTCCGGATATGTCCGGCAATGTTACCATCTCGCTTCAGTACGAAAAAATTGAAAGCTTTACATTTAACGCAAAGTTATGGACTGATACAATTTTTTCAAAGGACAGAATCGTAATCAACAAAAGTGAAGCTCCCGGTGAGAATAACTGTATACTAAGCTCAACGGACCACAGTTTTATTTGGGAGTTTGACGGAATCACAGCCAAAAGCGGTAATTACTGGAACACATGGGAAATGGACCAGATGGAAATTAACGGTGAAGCTGTATATGTCCCCACAACTACTCTTGCCGACACTACGCCTTACTCAAAAACTACTGAGTTGTCCACAGGTACTCAGGTCAAGGTAACCGTGGAGTCTCAGGGCGGTCAGAACGCCAGGGACGGGCGACGCCGCTATACGGTGGAAATAAGCAACTGCTATGAGGATCTTACCATTTCCGGTGGTAACATGGTTTCCCACCACCATAAGGAATATGCCATGAGTGTACTGGACGGTGTCAGAAACCCAGGATATTTTGCGCCCTTAGACTATTACAATTCGTCGTCCGGCGGCTCGGATGCGCCTTTCTGGCAGACCCTGGAGCAGGACACGCTGATAAGCCAAAAGGGCTACAAGAATTCTTCATGGGAATATCCCTTCCGTTTTCAGCGTGAATACGGATATTATACTGCCGACATCGCTTTTACCACCAAAACCGGTGAGGCTTTGCAGGTCAACGGAAACATTATAAAACCCACAGCCGACGGACTGCCGTATATTGAATATCTTATAAGAACCGACTCCTCAGCTGATCCCGCAGTAAAGGGAGAATACACAGTTGTTTCCTTTAGCCAATGGCAGGCAAGCGCAGACGGGTATTTTTATTTCAGAGGAACGGACAATGTAAGAAAATTTGCCGAAAGTCAAGACGCAAACGGTGTCGTTCTTATCAGCATACACGCCGACCCAATCAAGCTCGCTATGGACTATCAGGCAGGCAGTGACGAGACAGGAAAGACTGCTCCTGCTGCGGAGACCATCGTCAATCTCCCACCCAGACAAAAGGGCGGCAAAAGCGGATACAATGTTGACACCAATACTAAAATATTGATTTCCAACTCCGTTCCGGTTGACCGAAGCAACAGATTTATTTTTGACCATTGGGAAGTAATGACTGTAAATGTAGACGATGAGCATGAATACGGCTATGTGTCAGACATTCCCAAGACAGATGCCGAGGGGAAGCCCGTGAAGGTGCAGCAAGGCAGCAGCTATCAAATCACCTCCGACCTTCTCCGTCCCCTCCATGACTGTTTCTTCTTTGAGGGAACTCCAAAAGAGGATAATTCCCGAGCGGTGCTGACGCTGCGTGCGGTATGGAGGGAGCGTGGCAGCACACCTGCAATTTCATATGCGGTGCGCTATATTCTTGCCAACGCAAGAAACGGTCAGATAGAAGATGAAACGCAGCTTGTCATCAATGAACATTCTCATACCGTTAATGAGGGTGCAATGCTGGTAACTGATTTATACGCCGACGAAAACAAAACTCTTTCCGCAAATCTTCAGCGCATTATAAGCGGAAAAAACGATTTCAAAAGAGACTATACCGAAAACGGTCTGTATAAGTGGGTAGTATATGAGCCAAGAACCACAAAGGTTATAGAAAGCGTTTCGCCTGAAAACAGCATTGCGACAGTATATTTGATACGGGGCAACTCCCTGATTTCCGCAGAAAAGCATTGGAGCAGCCCTGACCACAGCGAAAATCTGGTAAATGTAGCTTTGCAGAGGCGTACCGACGACACTTCGCAATGGGAAACTGTTGAACAGGCACAGTTGTCAGACGCAAATCAATGGAAACATACCTTTGATGTACCCACTTATTACGATATAAATGCACTCAAAGCGTATCACTATCGTGTAGTGGAGCTTGACGAAAATGGCACCGTAACGGAAAACGGTTAAGTTTCATCTATAAACGGCAATTCCTACATAGTCAGCTATCACTACAATTCGGATAAGGGTTCATGGGAAATCACCAACACCGGAGCATTAGAGCTGACCGTAAGCAAAACGGTTGACGGTAACTTCGGAGACCGCTCCAAACCCTTCACATTTGACATCAATATAAGCGACAGTAACGGCAGCCCGTTAAACGGAGCGTATGACTTCATCGGAGGCGTTAAATTCGGTTACGACAAGCAGACCGCAGCGCCGGAAAACGGTGTGCTGAATTTTGTCGGCGGTGCAGCGCAGTTCACGCTTTGTCACGGGCAGCAGATTACAGTAAAAAATCTTCCCGCCGACTGTAGCATCACCGTCAACGAACAAACACCAGAGGGTTATTCGGTTTCATATTCCGTTAACGGTGCCCCTGAAACCTCCGCTGCACTTACCTTGAAAAACAGCAGCACCATTGATGTCGTGAACCGCATGGCAGAGGTTCCAGACACAGGTATAAGCAGTGCCAAAGCAGGAATCGCAGCAGCATTGCTTTCAGGCGCTGTTGGAATCCTGTCGCTGGAGTTGCTCCGTATCAGCAAGCGCAGGAGAAACGGAAAATGACAGTTCAGGAGAAAAAACAACCATCAACCGCAGAAGAACTGATCTTTTTGGTGGCAAAGATTTTAATAGCCGCAGTGTTATGCGCTGTGCTGTTTCTTTTTGTATTCGGCATACATCGCTGCGGCGACAACTCAATGGCTCCCGCTGTAAAGCACGGAGATTTGGCGTTCTATTACCGCCTGCAGCAGGATTACCGCAGCTCTGATGTGGTCGTTTTGGAAAAGGATAATCAGCTGCAGGTACGCAGAATAGTGGCGCAGGCCGGTGACATAGTAGAAATCGGAGAGGACGGTTTAAGAGTCAACGGTTATTTGCAGCAGGAAAGCGGAATTTTTACAGAAACACTGCCATATACAGAGGGAATTTCATTTCCTGTCACATTAGGTAAGGATGAATATTTCGTCTTGGGAGACAACCGTTTAGATGCAAAAGACAGCCGAATCTACGGCGCAGTAAGAAAAGAGGAAATAAAAGGACTTTTGATCACTTTGCTGCGTCGCAGAAACTTCTAAAAGCTAAAATGAAAGGGAGTTTTATATGGGGAAAAAATTAAGTGCAATTATCTTAGCAGGGGCAATGATGCTCACTATGGGTGCAACCGCTTTTGCGGCAGGAGATAATGTGCCTGCCGTTGATACCAACGGTAAGGCTTATGTTACAAAGGATTTTGTCATGGCCGAAGGGATTGCAGTTCCTACAGCAGATTTTCAGTTTACCGTCACAAAAATTACAGCCGACGCTCCGGCTGCTTCCGTCCAAGACATCTCCTACAGCAGTGCAGACACAGGCACAGCAGAAAACGGCAAATACACCGTCTCCAAGAATTCCGAGATAGTTTTTGAAGCCTTTCCCCATGCCGGAGTCTATGAATACACTGTTCAGGAGACTGCCGGAAAAACAGCTGGTGTTACATACTCCAACCGGAAATACACACTTAAAGTTTATGTCGTAAATAATCCTGACGGAAGCTTATCCGTTAAATCCATTACCGCAGACAACGGTACCGCAAAACAGGAGAAAATACTGTTCACAAACACATATGTAAAAAATTCATCTCTTATTATTGAAAAGAAAACCACAGGCAGCATGGCCGACAAAACAAAAGAATTCAATTTCTCCATTACCTTCCATAAGTCCCCCACATCCGAAAGCACAAGCTTTGTGGGCACTGTCGGTCAGACTCAGATAAGCTGTCAGGACGGAGCGGAGACCGCCTTCACGCTGCATGATTCTCAGCAGCTGGAATTTAAGGATATTCCCGCCGGCACCAGATATGTTGTAAAGGAGCTCGGTGTTTCAGGTGACGGCTATACCCCCAATGTGACAGTTGTTGAAAACGGCACCGTAACCGTAAGCGCAAAGCAGGGTACAGAAGCGGATGATCTGGCTTCTTCCGAGACGGGAAAAACGAATTTAATCGGTGAAGGTGCAAACAAGGTCACATTTGAGAACAAGCACAATGATGTGCCTGTTACAGGTATTATAATGCACAACCTTCCCTTTATTATTGTCATCTGCATTGCCCTTGTCGGTCTTGGTGCTCTCACTGTGATTAAAAAGCGCAGAGCTGCCAAGAGATAATTAAATGCTGAGAAGAATAATACAGATTGCAGACCGTATCGTTAATTTCGTAATAGCTGCCGGATGTATTTTACTTCTGGTATACGGCGGTTACGCCCTCTGGGATTCCGCTCAAATCACAGAGCAGGCAAGCTCATCCATGTACACTGCCTACAAGCCCGTTAATTCTCCATCTTTTGAAGATATGAGAAAAACCAACCCGGAAATCTTCGGCTGGCTCACCATTGATGACACCCATATTGATTATCCACTTGTACAAGGTACGGATAACTCAAAATATGTGAATACAGATGCAGCCGGAAACTTTTCTCTGTCAGGAAGTCTTTTTCTGGATTACAGGAACGAAAATAACTTTTCGGACCTAAACAGCATAATATACGGACACCATATGGAGAAAAGCGCAATGTTCGGTGAGCTTGAGAATTTTGGTGAGGTGAGTTTTTTTGACGCTCACCGCTCCGGCCGGCTCTACTACAACGGTCAATGGCATGAGCTGGAAATTTTTGCTTTCCTCCATGTGGATGCTTATGACCCCGTTATATACAACACTGACCTTACTCAGGACAGCGGAGCGGACTATCTGGCTTATGTTCAGCAGCACGCACAGCTTTTCAGAGACTTGCCTTTCCAGACAGGTGACCGTTATCTGGTTCTTTCCACCTGCACATCCACTTCCACCAACGGACGCCATGTTCTGATTTGCCGCATTTCAGGCACAGTCAGTGCAATCAAAGCATAGGAGAATACGGTATGAACTCAAGAAATATCAAAGCAGTATTTATTATGGCAATAATGCTTCTCAATTTGGGAGCTTTTTTCGGCAGTACGGCATACGCTTCGGAAAGCACGGCAGAAGTTTCTTTGGATGTAGTGCAGACTTTTGAAATAGAAAATGCGGGATCAGAAAAAGTCGAGCTCCTCGGAACCTATGAGCTGAGTGCGCTTAGTGAAGAAGCTCCGATGCCCGACGGCAATAAGGTTTATCGCTTTTCTATTGACGGTTCAGATAAAACTCATGTAATTGAGCTTGCATATACCCACGCCGGTGTTTACAAATACAGCCTTAAACAAACAACTCAGCACGCAGAAAACTATTTTTACGATAAAACAAACTACATAATCACTGTATATGTCAAAAACACAGCGGACGGAAAACTGGTCCCTGAAGTTGTGGCAGAAAGCGGAAGCGGTAAAAAAAGCAGCAGCATCTCATTTAAGAACCTGTATAAAGGCAAAGATACTGTACAGCCCGAAAATGGAGGCTCGGTAAAAACATCCGATGAACACAATGTATTTTTCTGGCTGTTCCTTACCGTAGCTTCCTCTGCCGCACTGTTCCTGCTATTATTTAAGATGATTGCTTTTGCAAGGCACAGCTGAAGCCAAATTTCAACTTAGAATTCAACAAGCTTAATATTTGCCTAAAAAGCACCTGATTGTCTGAAATCAGGTGTTTTTATTTTTTGCATCCGATAAGTATCCATGAGTCTTTTCATCGTAGCAAAACATTTAGGTACTGCATAAAAGGTGTTTTCAGGTTTGCCGCCTGGTAATCTCATCAAATTTACTGCCGAGCCAATTTTGCAGGAAACGGAAATTTTCCTCAGTGTATGTCATCCAAACAAGGCCGTCGCATCTCTGTATATTTGAAGTGTCGTCAGTCTTC
>JARHZW010000008.1 GCA_029264685.1 Candidatus Limivicinus sp. | reverse complement strand
GGAGATTTTTTATTATGGAAAAGATCAAGACTCTTGAAACTCGTAACCTGTGCCAGAGCGCAAAGAACGGTGGCTGCGGCGAGTGCCAGACTTCCTGCCAGTCCGCTTGCAAGACCAGCTGCGGTATCGCAAACCAGAAGTGCGAGAACACCAAGAAGTAAAACACTTTTTTAAAAATTCCGCCTGTTTTCAGGCGGTTTTTTTAAGCTTTAGGATTAGGGGAGAATTATTACATGATACATCAGTATAAGCTTAACGGCTACAACATCGTTCTGGATGTGTGCTCCGGCTCCGTCCACTGCGTTGACGATGTGGCCTACGATATAATAGAGCGCTTTGAAACTCAGAGCAGAGAAGACACCGTAAAGGAGCTTACGGAGAAATACAAAAATGCCGACGGCGTCACCGCAGCGGACATTGAGGAATGCTACGACGATGTGGAGGAGCTTAAAGCTCAGGGCAGACTTTTTACCGAGGACAGCTTTGAGCCTATGGCCGACACCCTCAAGAGAAAGTCCACAGGCATAGTGAAGGCTCTATGCCTTCATGTGGCTCACACCTGCAACCTGAACTGCTCATACTGCTTTGCAAGTCAGGGCAAGTACCACGGGGAGAGAGCGGTGATGAGCTTTGAAGTAGGCAAGCGTGCGCTGGATTTCCTCATTGAAAATTCAGGCTCACGCCGCAATCTGGAGGTTGACTTCTTCGGCGGCGAGCCTCTTATGAATTTTGATGTGGTGAAGCAGCTTGTGGCCTATGCCCGTTCCATCGAGAAGGAGCACAACAAGAATTTCCGCTTTACCCTTACCACAAACGGTATGCTCATTGACGACGATGTTATAGATTTCTGCAACAAAGAGTGCAATAATGTGGTTCTCAGCCTTGACGGCCGCAAGGAGGTTCATGACCGCTTCAGAGTGGACATGGCAGGCAACGGCAGCTGGGAGCGCATAGTTCCTAAGTTCCAGAAACTGGTAAAAGCCAGAGGGGATAAGGAATATTATATGCGTGGCACCTTTACCCACAATAACCCTGACTTTTTGAAGGATGTTAAGCAGATGCTGGATCTGGGCTTTTCCGAAACAAGTATGGAGCCTGTGGTCTGCGCTCCCGATGACCCTGCACGGCTCACCGACGAGGATGTGGAGATCGTAAAGCAGCAGTATGAGGAGCTTGCAAAGCTGATGCTTCAGCGTGACGACGAGGGCAGACCCTTCACCTTCTATCACTACATGATAGACCTGACGGGGGGACCCTGCATTTATAAGCGCATTTCCGGCTGCGGCTCCGGCACTGAGTACATGGCGGTCACTCCCTGGGGAGACCTGTACCCCTGCCACCAGTTCGTAGGTGACGAAAAGTTTAAGCTTGGAAATATCTGGGACGGAGTTACAAACCACGAAATCCAGAGCGAGTTTGAGGCCTGCAATGTGTATGCCCACCCTGAATGCCGTGACTGCTGGGCAAGACTTTACTGCTCCGGCGGCTGCTCCGCCAACGCCTACCATGCCACCGGCTCAATCCGTGGCGTGTACGAGCAGAGCTGCGAGCTTTTCCGCAAGCGCATTGAGTGCGCCGTCATGGTAGAAATTGCCAGAACGCTGAAAAAAGCGGAGCAATGAAAACGCCTATAGTTGATTTCGTGAGAGCCTACGCCGAAAGCGGGGCTCTCCGCTGCCATATGCCGGGGCATAAGGGGCAGGAGCTGCTGGGCTTTGAGTCGGTTGACATAACTGAAATTAAAGGGGCAGACAGTCTGTATGAGGCAGAGGGGATAATAAAGCAGAGTGAGGAGAACGCCTCTGCTCTCTTCGGTTGCCCTACATTTTATTCCACGGAGGGGTCGTCACAGTGCATAAGAGCCATGGTGTATCTTGCACTTTTGGACGCTGAAAAACAGGGAAAAAAGCCGCTTATTCTGGCTGTACGGAATGTTCACAAGACTTTTTTAAGCGCCGCCGCTTTGCTTGGCGTGGAGGTGAAATGGCTGTACGGGGAAAATGAAGGCTCATATCTCAGCTGTAAAATCAGCCCCGAAAGTCTTGAAGCAGCCTTCAGGGCGGAGGATAAGCCCACGGCGGTTTACATAACAAGTCCTGACTATCTGGGAAATACTCAGGATGTGGAGGCACTGGCGAAAGTCTGCCGCCGAAACGGCGCTCTGCTTTTGGTGGATAATGCCCACGGGGCATATTTGAAATTTCTGCCGAAAAGCCGCCACCCTATGGATCTGGGGGCTGACCTGTGCTGCGATTCTGCCCATAAGACCCTGCCTGCCCTGACGGGGGCAGCCTATCTTCATGTCCGCTCAGAGGAGCTTGCAGCCATGGCAAAGCAGGCGCTTCTGCTCTTCGGCTCAACAAGTCCGTCCTATCTCATCCTGCAATCCCTTGATATGGTGAATAAGTTCCTGTCAGGAACTTTTCGGGAAGATTTAAGGCTTTTTTCCGAAAAAATGCTGCAACTGAAAGAAAACTTGCGGCTGCACGGCTATACTCTTGCAGGGGACGAGGAAATTAAACTGAGTATTTCAGCAAAGCCCTACGGGTATACGGGGCAGGAGCTGGGTGAGCTTTTGGAAGAAAAAGGAATAATACCTGAGTTCTACGACAGGGATTATCTGGTTTTGATGCTCAGCTGCTTAAACTCCGATGCTGAACTGGAAAAAATTGAAAATTCACTTCTGGAAATTCCGAAAAAAGCGGAAATTTCGGAAAAACCGCCTGTGCCCAGTAAGTCGGAAAAGGGAATGGAGCTTAGAGAAGCCACCCTCTCTTTAAAGGAAGAGATTCCCGTGGATATGGCGGAAGGCAGGATTCTGGCTTCCGCAGGAGTGGGCTGCCCTCCCGCCGTTCCCATCGTCTGCTGCGGCGAAATTATAGACCGAAAAGCCATAGAGTGCTTTAAATACTACGGCATTGAAACTGTTTCCGTTGTAAAATAAAAGCTGCTGTTCACAGCAAAGGCAAGACCGCCGGCAAAGCCGACGGTCTTGTCTTTTTCTATTCAATTTAAAATCAAATTTGTCCTTAAAGTTACACTGCGGCGCATTTGCCCTGAAGCCAACGGATTTCCTCCTCGTTCAGCAGGGGACTGAGCTTTTCCAGAACTGCGGCGTGATAGGCGTTGATCCATTCTTTTTCCTCTCTTGTCAGCTCTTCGGTGAGAACGCAGCTCATGTCCACAGGCACATAGGTAACAGGCTCAAAGCGGAGGAATCTGCCGTATTCGCTCTCACCGGCTTCAACGCACTCCAGCTCGTTTTCAATGCGTATACCCATGTGACCCTCTTCGTAAATACCCGGCTCGTCGGTGATTATCATACCGGGAACGAACACAACGGCGTTGTGGGGTCTGAGACTCTGAGGCCCCTCGTGAACCGCACCCACATGGGAAACACCGTGGCCTGTGCCGCAGCGGTAGTCAAGCATATGCTTCCACAGGGGCTGACGGGCAAGCATATCCAGCTCACCGCCTGTGGCGCCCTCTTTCCAGACGGGCATAGCAACGTCAATGTGGCAGCGCAGCACTCTTGTGTAGGCAAGCTTTTCCTCATAGCTGAGAGGGCCTACGGCGTAGGTGCGGGTGATGTCGGTGGTGCCCTCCAGATAGGTGGCACCGCTGTCTACAAGCAGAAAGCCCTCGGGACGGATTTCGGCGTCAGCGCCTGCCTTGGGAGCGTAGTGCATATTGGCGGCGTTTTCGCCGTAGGCGGCAATGGTGCCGAAGCTCTCCACAATAAAGCCGGGGTTTGCGCTGCGGTATTTATGTAAAATCGTGTCAATATCGGTCTCTCTCAGCTTTTCGCCCTTTGCCAGTCTTTTTTCCAGCTCAATCTGGAATCTGACCATGGCTGCACCGTCATAAAGGTGAGCTTTTCTGGTGCATTTAAGCTCGGTTTCGTTCTTGACAGCCTTTAAAAGTGCTATGGGGTCGCTGCCCTCGATTACGGTGAAATTGGAATTTGAGCGCAGGGCGTTATTAAGTGCGGCGTTCAGGCTTGATGGGTCAACCAGAACCTTGAGAGCCTTTTCGTTTTCGGAGAGAAAACGGGGCATATCCTGATAGCCCATAAGGCTTACCCCTGCCTTTTTAAGGCTCTCCGCACCTTCGGCATTGAGACGGCTGTAATCCATAAACAGAACTGCCCTGTCCATGTCCACATAGGAGAAGGCCAAAGCGTAGGGAGTGTTGTCCACGTCGGCGGCACGGAGATTATACAGCCATGCAGCGCTGTCAAGGGAGGTGATAACGGCACAGTCGCAGTTTTCCTCTTTCAGCTTTCCACGGAAAATACTCAGCTTTTCCTCTGCTCCCTTTCCTGCGTATTCATTGCCCAGAATCCATGCGGGAGTTGAGGGCAGAGGAGCTCTGTCCTCCGTCCATGCTTCATCCACCAGCGGCAGGTCACGCAGCTCTGCCCCTGTCTTTGTGCAAATTTCCTTTAATTCTCTCATGCGGCTTAAAGGCATGGTCTCGGCGTTATAACCCAGTACCATTCCTGCGCCCAGCTTTTCCTCCAGCCATTCTTTTACGGTGGGAACGCCCTTCACACCCATGTGCATGGACTGTACGCCGCTGCCCTTTAAGGCCTTGTCGGCAGCGCCGAAGAAACGGCCGTCAACCCAGAGGGCGGCTTCGGTCAAGGTTACAAGCAGGTTTGCGTTCTCGCAGGAGAAGCCGGAGAAATACTCCCATGCGGTGTGGTGAGCAGGGGCGTATTCGCTGGCGTGAGCGTCGGAGGAGGGCATGATGAAAATGTCACAGTGGGACTTTTTCATGGCCTCACGGAATTCGGTTAAGCGTTGAGGAACTGTTTTCATACTTAAAACTCCTGTCTATATAAAATCTTAATTTACTGATTTACCGCCGCAGCGGTACTTTACATAGTAATACCATTTGTAAGAAAAAGCAAGTGTATTGATATGGGGACAAAAGTGTGTTACTATGTTTTAAATTATTTTAGAAATTTGGGAGAAGATTATGGCAGTTTTATCCGTTGAAAGCGGCAAAGTCCGCCTGAACTTTAATGAAGAGAGCCTGAACTTTGAAATTACGGCCGACAATCGGCAGTGGAAGTGGGCGGACAGCTACAAAGCAAATATTAAAATGAAGTCGGGGGAGGAGCTTTTCTTCTCCGAGGCTGAGAGTATAAGCCATGAATACCGAAAAAACGGAGTTGGCACGGGTATCCGCTCCTGCTACTCCGGCTTTAAGCGTGAGGGCAAAAAGCTGAACCTTTCCTTTGAGACAATTTCATGGATAGAATACAGCACGGGAGATGTGTATTTCGAGTTTATTCCCCTTTGCGACGAGAACATAGAGGCGGTCTACTGGCCGGGGTATGTGGAGTTTGAGCAGGCAAGCGCAAAATATTACAGTGTTTTAAATATTTTGCAGGGGCTGCTTCTGCCCAACACATGGGAAAACGAAGTGCGGAAGCTGAGCTTTGACGGTCAGCTTTGCAGCAACACCGCCTATATGCCGTGGTTCGGACAGGTCAGACCTGACGGGGGCTATATTGCGATCGCCATGCAGCCGTGGGACGGCGCCTTTCAGGTGGATCACCCTGCCGGCGGCCCCTACACCCATGTGTCCTTCCGCTGGCTTCCAAGTCTTGGAAAAATGGACTACCGCCGTGTAGTGCGCTGCACATTTTTAAATGACTGCGACTACAATTCTCTCTGCAAGGTGTACCGAAATTACGCCATGGAGACAGGCCTTCTCACCACTCTTGCGGAAAAAGCGGCCCGAAACCCCAATGTAGACAGGCTGATAGGCTCGGCCATAGTCCACAAGGGTATCAAGACCCATGTTAAACCCGACACTCTCTTTTATAATGAAGAGGACAAGAGCAAAAACGACAATCTGGTGCCATTCTCTCAGCGCTCTGCGGAGCTGAGGCACTATAAGGAAAAGGGCGTGGAAAAGCTCTACCTCCACCTTGACGGCTGGGCTCAGCCCGGCTATGACAACAAGCACCCTGACTATCTGCCTGCCTGCAAAGAGGCCGGCGGCTGGGAGGGCTTAAAGGAGCTGCACCGAACGGCGCAGGACTGCGGCTATATGCTGGGGCTTCACGACCAGTACAGGGATTACTATTTTGACGCAGAGAGCTTTGACAGGGAGTATGCCTGCCAAGCTCCCGACGGCAGCATAAGGGATGTTTCCCTATGGGCAGGGGGCAGGCAGAGCTATCTCTGCGCCACTCAGGCCCCATATTATGTGAAGCGGAATTTTGAGCAGCTTATGAGCCACGGAATTCACCCCGAGGCCTCATATCTGGATGTGTTCACCTGCAACGAGGGGGACGAGTGCGTAAATCCCAGACACAGAATGAGCAGGCGGGACTGCTTTAACTACCGCAAGGCCTGCTTTGACTACCTGACTTCAAAGGGTATTTTGCCAAGCTCCGAGGAAGTGACGGACTGGGCAATGCAGAGCCTTGTGTTCTGCCACTACGGCCCCTATGACTTTATGCTTCAGCCCCCCGCCGCCCCCGGAAAGGGCGTGCCCGTGCCTCTTTTTAACCTTGTTTATCACGACTGCCTGATTCTGCCATGGTTTATGGACAGACGGGATGGTGAAGAGGACTTTATGCTCTACGCTCTTTTAAACGGAGGCGGCGCCTATCTGGATAAGGACGGGGCATATCCCAACTGCGACGGCGCATTTGACGATCCCAACGCAGAAAAGCAGCTGGATGAGGAGATAGAACGCTATCGCATTGTTGCCGCATTGCAGGAGCGGGTTGCAAAATTGCCTATGGTGAAGCATGAATTTTTAAACGGAGACTGGAAGCAGCAGCAGACCACCTTCGGCGACGGTACGGTGGTAAGGGTGGATTTTAACGATAACAGCTACGAAATTCACTGCACGGAGGAAAACTGAAATGATAAAACCCAAGTGCCTGAGACGGGGGGATAAGGCGGCGGTGGTGTCCCTCTCCCGTGGAATGCTGGGGGAAGAGCCCTTTATACACAAGTTTTATCTTGCAAAAAAGCGGCTTTGGGACGATTACGGCGTTGAGCTTGTGACCATGCCAAACGCCTTGAAGGGCATTGACTATCTCTACCGCCACCCTGAAAAAAGGGCTGAGGATCTTATGGATGCCTTTGCCGACAAGAGCATTAAGGCGGTGTTCTGCGCCATAGGGGGAGACGATGCAATAAGACTGCTTCCCTTTATAGATTTTGACATTATCCGCAATAATCCCAAAATTTTCACCGGCTTTTCCGACTCCACCACCAACCACTTTATGATGCACAAGGCAGGTCTTGTGAGCTATTACGGCCTGTCGGTAATGAATAATCTTGCAGAATATGTGGAAATAAATCCATATACAAAGCAGGCTATGGAAAAGACCCTGTTCAGTCCCTCCCAGACTCTGGACATTGGCGCAAGCGAATATTGCAGCTACGAGACGGATAAGATCTGGTGGGGTGAGGAGCATATGGGGGAGGAGACCCCCAAATTTCCAAACAGCGGCTATGAGCTTATTCAGGGTGAGGGCACAGTGCAGGGGGAGCTTTTGGGCGGCTGCGTGGATGTGTTCCCCCAGCTTCTGGGTACATCCCTTTGGCCCGATTTAGAGGACTGGAAAGGAAAAATCCTGCTTCTGGAAACCAGTGAAAGCGATATGCCGGAAGATATGCTCACATGGCTGCTGCGGAATTTGCAGGCTCAGGGCATTTTGAGCGTGATTAAGGGCATTGTGGTGGGAAAACCTGCCTATAAGGAAAAATATGACAGCTACAAGGAAGTTTATAAAAAGGTAGTTGGCTTTGAGGCAAAACGGCCTGAGCTGCCCATATTATATAATGTAAATGTGGGTCACGCCTACCCTACAGCCCTTTTCCCTCTGGGGCTTAAATACGAAATCAACTGCGAAAAAAAGAGCCTGACCCTGCTTGAAAAGGCAACGGAAGACTGAATACAGAAAAATCGGACTCCTCTTCGGAGTCCGATTTTTTGCATATTTATAAATTGGTTTTTACATCCTTTAAAATGGCATCTGCAATGCCCTGAGCGGAAATTTCCTCCGCTGTAATAAACGGCTCATCATAAAAAGACTTTAGAGCTTTTGCGGTGACGGAACCAATGCAAACGCATTTCGTACCCTTTGGAACTTCGCCCTTATCTGCAAAATAGCTTTTCACTCCCTCGGCACTGGAAAAAGCCAGATAGTCAAGCTTGCTGCCGTGGGCGTCAAATGAGGCCGAAACCTCAGGGACGGAAACGGTGTCATAGGTGGGGAAATTATACACCTGAAATTCCTGTTTCAGAGTTTCAAAAAGGCGGTTATCAGCCTTGGCGGAGCGGAAAAGGTAGATAGGCTCATCCTTTTTGACCCTGCGAAGAAGAAGCTCACCCAATGCCTCACTTGTAAATTTTTCGGGGCACAGGTCGGCGTGAAAGCCATGCTCTTTCAGTGCTTTTTCAGTGGCTGAACCAATGACCGCAAATTTGCAGCTGCCCAGAACTCGCAGGTCGGTGTCCTGCATGGACAGGTGACGGAAAAACTGCTTTACTCCGTTGGAGCTTGTTAAGACCACCCATGATTTTTTCTGCCCCAAATTGGCCATATTAAACTCAATGGGCAGAGTTTTTATGCTTTGGCTTCCCGTCAGCACCACAGCTGCACCCATTTCCTCAAGGATATTTCGGAGCTTTTCCGTCATTGCGGCTGTGCCTGAAATTCCCACGGAAATACCCTCCGGAGCTGCGTTTTCCCTGTCGGATAAATTGAGAGCCGCCACGGCGCCTATAATGATAACGGCAGGGGGCTTGACCTCTGCTTTTTCGGTTTTTTCGCTGATGTTTTGAAGCGTTCCACGAACCGTTGAAGGAAAAGGGGAGTTGCCGCCTGAGACAACCGCCGCCGGAGTGTCGGGGTCCATACCCTCTGAAATAAGGGTTTGGGCAATGAGCCTTATTCGGGAAAGACCCATTAAAATAACTATGGTGCCGTGAAGACCTGCAAGGGCTTTGAAGTCAGGGGGCAGACCCTGATCTGCGGTATGGGCAGTAACTATATGCACGCTGCGGCTGAGATTTCTGTATGTCACGGGGATTCCCGCAGCGGCAGGAATGGCAATGGGGGAGGAAATGCCCGGAACCACGGAATAGGGGATTTTTGCAGCCTTCAGAGCGGCAATCTCCTCTCCTGCCCGTCCGAAAACAAAGGGGTCGCCCCCTTTTAAACGCACAACGGTTTTGCCCTCCGAAGATAGCTCCGTAAGCTTTTGGCAAATGAGGTTCTGGGTGGCAGAGTGCCTGCCCTGACGCTTGCCCATGTAGATTTTCTCTGCCCTTTCAGGTACAAAGCTGAGAAGCTCAGGGTCGATCAGGTCGTCATATACCACTGCATCGCAGCTTTTCAGCACATTCAGACCCTTTAAAGTTATAAGGTCTGCATTTCCGCAGCCTGCACCCACCAGATAAACTTTTCCTTTTTTTACCACTTCTCCTGCTCCTCCCTTAGAATTTCCATAAGCGTTCCGTCCTGCGGTACGCCCCCTGTTTCAAGGCACAGGGCAAAAAGCTCCTTGAAAATTTCTCCACGGCGCTGCTCGGATTTTACTCTGTCCTTTATTATGGGTCTGAGACCTTCCAGATAGTCCAGAATCAGGGGCAGGGAATCGGGCAGCAGGGCGTTTATCTGCTCTTTGAGCCATATGGCCGCCGCAGGACTTGCGCCCGCAGTGCTTATGCCCACGGTCAGCTCCCCCCTTTTCACAAGGGCAGGAAATATAAAGCTGCACTGCTCTTTGTCGTCAACGGCATTTACGGGGATGTTCCTCTCTCTGCAAAGGCAGGCGATACTCCGGTTTACATCTTTGCTGTCCGTTGCGGCGATGACCGCCTTTACGCCGTCCAGCATTTCCTCTTTAAATTGAGAGTGGATAAGCTTTACACCCAGAGCTTTGATCCTTTCGTCAATTTGGGGAGCGGCAACGGTGATGGCAGGGGAGAAGGGCAGCAGCTTTTCGATTTTTCTCAAAGCCACTGTTCCGCCGCCTGCAACCAGAATGTTCATGTTTTCTATGTCTGCGAAAA
>JARHZW010000003.1 GCA_029264685.1 Candidatus Limivicinus sp. | reverse complement strand
TGGTCCCACAGACCGCTTACGGATTTCTGGAGAGTGGGAAAGGGCTATGCAAAGAAGCTGGAGGCTAACGGCTTATACACAATGGGAGATATTGCCAGATGCTCTGTGGGAAAACCCGAGGATAGATATAATGAGGAGCTGTTATATAAGCTGTTCGGCGTGAATGCGGAGCTGCTGATAGACCATGCGTGGGGCTGGGAGCCGTGTGAAATAAAGGATATAAAAGCTTATAAACCTGCTGCCAAAAGTCTGTGCTCAGGTCAGGTGCTTCAGGAACCCTACAGCTATGAAAAGGCAAAGCTTGTGGTAAAGGAAATGGCAGATGCCCTTGTTCTGGACATTGTGGATAAGGGTCTGATGACAGACCAGATTGTTCTGACTGTGGGCTATGATATAGAAAACCTGAAGGACCCGCAGCGGAGGAAAAATTACAGCGGTGAGCTTACCACCGATTCATACGGCCGCCAGATTCCAAAACATGCTCACGGCACCCGTACGCTGCCTGAGAAAACATCATCCACCGGTACTATTATGGGAGCAATGATGGAGCTGTTTGAGCGGATTGTGGATGAAAAGCTTCTGGTAAGGAGAATTAAC
Source organism: Candidatus Limivicinus sp. (assembly GCA_029264685.1). Classification (GTDB taxonomy): domain Bacteria; phylum Bacillota; class Clostridia; order Oscillospirales; family Oscillospiraceae; genus Limivicinus. The sequence goes on along the minus strand of JARHZW010000003.1, from coordinate 6,392 downwards.
ATATCCGTAAACAGACTCACTGATGAAAAAGAGGCGGAGAGCGGGGAAAAATATGAGCAGCTGAGTCTTTTCGAGCCGGACGAAGAAGTGGAAAAGCAGCAGGAAAAGATACAGGCGGAACTTGAGAAAGAGCGTAAAATGCAGGAAACTCTGCTTAGCATAAAAAAGAAATACGGAAAGAATGCCATTTTAAAGGGCATAAGCTTTGAGCAGGGAGCGACCGCAAGAGACAGAAACCATCGGATAGGCGGACACAAGGCATAGAAAGAGATGTGAAAAATGGCAAGCGAATACGAAAAACACCGCTATGACGACATTATAGATTTACCCCATCACCGATCTTCGGTTCACCCCCATATGTCTATGCATGACAGAGCGGGGCAGTTTTCACCCTTTGCGGCTTTAACGGGGCACGAGGATGCCATAAACGAAACCGCAAGATATACGGATAGCCAGATAGAATTAAGCGATGAGGTGAAGGCGAAAATAAACGAACAGCTTCGGGAGGCCTGTCGGAACATAGGAAGCGGAGAAAAATTAAGCTTTACCTATTTTGTACCGGATGAGCGAAAAAACGGAGGAGCCTATGTGGAACACTCCGGAAGCGTAAAAAAGATAGATACAATAGAAGGGATTGTTCTGCTGACCGACCGCACAGCCATTCCGATAAACAGGATTATCAATATAGAAGAGTGCGATTACAATTAAAAACCATCGGACAGGAGGGGCGAGAGAATGAAAAAAATTATTTTGCGGTTGACCTTTGTTTTGGCGGTATCAGCGGCTGTACTGCTCTTCTCCGGATGCACGAAAGAAAATGAGTCGAAAAGAAGCGAAAATACCATAAACTTTGCCCGCTTTACTCAGCAGGAGAGAAAAGACTACATAAACGATTTTTTGTGGGAAAACTACGGCTTCAGAGGAGAAATTTCGGAAGTAAAGCAAAAGCCGATAAATTTTTTCCGCTTGGAGGATAACTACTTCGCAACGGTTCGTGCTGACGGGAAGGATCTTATAAGTGTATGGGTTTCAGATAAGGGCGAAATATTTGATACATTTTTTTTACAGGGGATGCAGCCTGAATTTGAAGAGTTCTTCTCGGCTTATATTGCAAATAGAATCCCAAAATTCAAAATTTCCGTAAGCACGGATTTATATGAAATTCCGGAGGAAAAACCGGAAAATATAAAGGATCTTAAGGAAATGCTGAAAGACAGAAGCTACCAGACCTGTCTCAGGGTGTTTGTGGATGACGGCAGTCTTATAAATGAGCAGCTGCTGGAAGAGCTGAAGCAGGAGCTGAGCTTCTGCAGCGCTATAGTTTATATCTATATCTGCGATGATCTGGAAAATCTGGACATGGAAACTTATATTGATAATCCCCCAGATTACGATATATTTACTTGAAAAGGAGAAGAAAATGTTTAATTTAATTAAAATAGTGTTTTTTGGTGTGAGTATAATCATGGGTGTGATTGGGGTAAAGCTTTATAAAAGCAGCAAAATGAAGCTTGAGACCTATGCCACTTGCAGGGGCAGGATCGAACGCTTTATCATAAGCAGAACCGGCGGAGTGGGAAAAGATAACCGGAAAACAATTTCAACTGTTGTGTCATACCTTGTAGATGCCAGACGATATGAGTTTACCTCCGGCTACTATTCGTCCTCTATGAAAGAAGGACAGGAAGTAGAAGTGATGTACAGCAGGGAGGACCCATCTAAAGCTGCCATCAAATCCGGTCTTTTTGTGGCACCTGCGATTTTGGGAGTGTTGGCGGTGGTATTTCTTCTTCTCGCTATAATTTTTTGCTTTGTGCCGGGCAGAGGCTTGGGTATATTTTAAAGTTAGCTAAACTCAGGATTGTTTTTCCACCTGTCTTCACAGAACGGCAGACTGAAGCATAAACGGGAAAGCTCAAGGCTGTTTTCGGGAGAAATCGGCGGGCAAATCGCATCAGTGGCGCAATTCAGGCTAAATGTAAACAGATAAAACACAAATTGTAAGCTTGTGTTGATGTACATAGCAAGTGTTCTCGGGTATACTTGGCTCAAAACCAATCCCGATATTTGCGGAGAAAAAGGAGAGAGACATATGATATTTGCAGACAAGCTTATTGATTTGCGAAAGAAAAACGGATGGTCACAGGAGGAGCTGGCTGAAAAGCTTGAAGTCAGCAGACAGACGATCTCCAAATGGGAGGGAGCACTGTCTATGCCCGATTTAGGGAGAATGTTGAAAATAGCCCAGCTTTTCGGAGTTACAACCGATTACCTTATTAAAGACGAGCAGGGACTGACGGAGGCTACGGTGACAGATGAGGACGGAGACGAAAATCCGGTACATCGCATATCTATGGAGCAGGCGGTTGATTTTCTGCATATGCGTGATGCATATGCAGGGCGAATTGCGGCAGGAGTTATGCTGTGCATTTTCAGCCCAATAATCCTGATTTTGCTTTGCGGAGCACAGGAGGAGGGGCGGCTTGCAGTCAGCGAGGCGTTTGTGTCAGGCCTTGGGGTTTCGATTCTGCTGGTAATGGTGGCCTTGGCAGTTGGAATTTTTGTTTACAGCGGATTGAAGCTCAGCGCTTACGAATTTTTTGAAAACGAAGCCGTGGAAACTGACTACGGTGTGGACAGCATGGTGAGAGAGCGGAGAAATCGCTACGCCTCAAAGCACACACAGCTGCTCATCGCAGGAATTACACTGTGCGTTCTTTGCTCTGTGCCTTTGTTTGCAACGATGATGTTTATAGGAGAGGGAAATGAGTGGGCAGAGCTTCTGGCAGTTGCAGCACTGCTTTTTATGGTTGGTATAGGTGTGCTTTGCATTGTTCGCACCGCTATAGTCTGGGAATCATTCCGGATGCTTCTGGAGGAGGGCGACTATACCCGTGAACACAAGGCCGAAAATAAACGCAATGAGGCAATAGCCGCTATTTACTGGGGGCTTACCACGGCTGCCTTTTTGGGCTACAGCTTTGTAACAGACAGCTGGGAGAAAAGCTGGATAATCTGGCCCGTGGCCGGTGTTTTATATGGCGTACTTGTAGCTGTTCTGAGAATAGTGCGTAAAAACAGAGGATAAATTATCACACCTGTATTGAAGCTTGCAAGCTGAAATACAGGTGTTTACAATATGTGAATTATTGCCTATGAGAGACGGAATCTCACATTGAATTATTGACATTGCCCGAAAAAACAATCATAATATGTACACCGTATTTTGAAAAATTTTTATAAGGAGGCATATAATGTCAATTCGTGAAATTTCTTTTCCGTCTGCAAACGGACGGGACACCATTAAGGCATGGGCGTACAGTCCTCTTGGTGAGCCAAAGGGCATAATTCAGCTGGTACACGGCTACGGAGAGCATTCCCGCAGATATATGCACATGATAGGCAAATTTCAGCAGGCCGGATATGTGGTCTATGCTGATGACCATCTGGGCCACGGCAAGACAGGTGTAGACGGCGGAACTCTGGGTGATCCCCATTCGGGCGGTTACGAAACATATCTCAAGGATGAAAAAAGTCTGCATGACATTGCAGTAAAGGATTATCCTCAGCTGCCCTTCATGATGTTCGGCCACAGCTGGGGATCATGCCTTGCCAGAGCATACGGCGCACTCTACGGCGAAGATGTGAAGGCACTTATGCTATGCGGCCTTTGCTCACAGTTTAAAGGTGCAGAAATAGAGTACAACGATCCTGAATTTAAGGCGGCCTATGAGGCTGACCCCTATCAGCCCGCAGGAGAGTGGTTTGACAAACTGTTTGTGGGTATGGTAGACAGAGTCGAAAATCCCAACAGTCCTGCTGACTGGATCGCAAACGACCCTAACATAGTTGCAGATCATGCAGGAGATATGTTCAACTCATTTAATACAACCATTGAACTTCCGTGGGATTTTGTACAGCTGTATCACTTTATAGAAAGCCCTGAATGGGCACCCATGGTACCCAAAAACATCCCCGTATATCTTATTTCGGGAGACAATGATCCCTGCGGCAACTACGGAGAGGGCCTGTACCATGTGGCAAATCTTCTTGCGTCCAGCGGTCACAAAATCAAAGTCCGTGCCTACTCCGGCTACAGGCACGAAATCCATAATGAACTTGCAATAAGAGATGAGGTTGTGGACGGACTTATTGAGTTTGCGGATTCAGCAATAGAAAAGTAAACATAATAAAAGCAATCTCCGGTAACGCAGCAGCGATACCGGAGAATTTTTTATATTTTTAATACTATATGAGCCTGCATTAAAAGGCTCAGAGCTGTTCTTTTCCGTAATGGCGGCAAAACTCTATAAAAGCCCGCATATTCGGGGTAAGAAATTTATTTTTGTGGTAAATTATATTTAAATTTCTTCGTAGCTGAGGCTTTAATGGAACAGCCGCTATACGGCCCTCCTTCATATCCCTTTCCACCAGCATGAAGGGCAGAACAGATACACCTACACCCTCGTATACTGCGCTTATAATGGCGTGGGAGCTGGTGCTTTCCCAGAGAGGCTGAACATTTAACTGAGCGGCGGCAAGGCAGGAATCCAGTATTTTGCGGGCGGCACTTCCGTGCTCACGCATTAAAAACGGGTATTTGATGAGCTGAGAAAGCGATACAGACTGATGAGAGCTTAAAGGGTGGTCGGGCGGCAAAACGGCATAAAGACTGTCTTGCATAAATGGGTGAACGCATATATCGGAGCTTTCCGCCTGAGCTTCTATCAGGCCGATATCTGCACTGCCGTTCAAAATCGCCTTCTCGATATCTCCTGAGTTGCTGACGGTAACCCTGACTGTAAGGTTGGGAAAGCTTTTTTTGAATTGGCTTATAAGAGCGGGAAGAATGTGTGTGCCGATGGTTATGCTGCTTCCTATGCTCAGACTGCCGATGGCGTCCCAGTTTTTGAGACTTTTCTCCATATCGTCAAAAAGACTTATGATGTGCAGAGCATAGCTGTAAAATTCGTGGGCAGCTTCTGTGGGGTAAATATGCCGCCCGATTCTGTCAAAAAGTGGCACTCCGTAGTAATCCTCCAGTTCTTTTACAGCCGTGCTTACTGAGGGCTGGGCCAGATGCAGGGCGTCTGCAGCTTTTGTTATGCTGCCATGCTGATATACGGAGACAAAAATCCTAATATGTCTTAAAGTCATAGAAACACTTCCAATATATAATTAAAAATATATGCTTTATATATTATAATACTATTTTTAATATGTATCAAGCTAATGTATAATGGAGAAAAAGGAGGAAGGGAAATGGGAAAGAAATCTGAGGTTCTGAAAAAGCTGTTTTTCTCAACTTTGTACCTGAGCGCTTTCACTTTTGGAGGCGGATATGTAATAGTGAGCCTGATGAAAAGGAAATTTGTAGATGAGTTGAAGTGGATAGGCGAGGATGAAATGATGGATCTGGTTGCCATTGCCCAGTCGGCACCCGGAGCTATTGCGGTAAACGGGGCAATAGTTGTTGGCTATAAGCTTGCAGGACTTGTGGGAGCGGTTACCGCTATTGTTGCAACTATTCTGCCGCCTTTTGTAGTAATTTCTGCCATATCTGCTTTTTACACCATGTTCAGAGACAGCTATGTGATAAGTCAGCTGCTTGAAGGTATGCAGGCCGGAGTGGGAGCGCTTATCTGTACGGTGGTCTATGATATGGCAGGCGGAATTGCAAAAAAGAAAGATCCGCTGTCCGTGATAATAATGCTGTGCGCTTTTGTCGGGGTGTGTATTTTCAAAATGAATGTTGTTATCCTGATTCTTGTTTGCGGGGTGCTTGGACTTATAAAAGGACTGCTGAATAAAAGGAGGGCTTCATAAATGCTGCTGCAACTGTTTTTCAGCTTCCTTCAGGTGGGAATGTTCAGCTTTGGAGGGGGATATGCGGCAATGCCGCTTATTCAGGCACAGGTTGTAACGGAACACGGATGGCTGAGCATGGAAGAGTTTACCGACCTCATAACAATATCGGAGATGACTCCCGGCCCCATAGCCGTAAATTCTGCCACTTTTGTGGGAATAAGAGTAGCAGGGCTGCCGGGGGCGTTTATGGCAACGCTTGGCTGCATACTTCCTGCCTGCATACTGGTAACGGTCATAGCAAAGCTGTACTTGAAATACAGAAGTATGTCCGTTTTGCAGGATGTTCTGAGCTGTATACGTCCGGCAGTGGTGGCTATGATAGCGTCTGCCGGTATCTCCATTCTTGCTTCTGCATTTTGGGGAGGGCTTGCCAATATATCCCTAAGCGGTACACATTGGACTATGATCGGTATTTTTCTTGTATCTCTGGTAATGCTGCGAAAATTTAAATTAAGTCCGATTCTTGTGATGTTTTCAGCGGGAGTTATGAAGCTTCTGATGTCACTTGTTGGGATCGGGTAAAA
>JARHZW010000083.1 GCA_029264685.1 Candidatus Limivicinus sp. | reverse complement strand
GTTGCAGTATAAGTATACGCAGGGACAATTACTTCGTCACCCTGTCCTATTCCCAGCACTCTCAATGCCATCTCGGCACATGCTGTCTGCGAATTAAGACAAACCGCTCTTTTAACCCGACAATATTCCGCTATACGGCGCTCAAATTCTTTTGTTTTTGGGCCGGTAGTTATCCACCCCGACATAATTGCTTTTTTTACTTCAGAAACTTCAAGTTCGGTCATATCCGGGGGAGAAAATTGAATATCCATAAAGAATTTCCTCTTTTCATTTGAAAAAATTCAAATTTTATTTATATGTAGATGTATAGTTAATATTTAAATTCCGGCACATAATGGGCATAGAATTCCTCGAAGCAGAGGTCGTTTTCCATTATGAATTTTGCGGCCTCAACGCCCACATAGCGATAATGCCATGGCTCATCCCATCCGGTAAGCAAAAGCTTTTTGGTAGGATAGCGCTTTATAAAGCCGTACTCGGCGCAATGCTCGTCAAGCCATGCGTAAAAGTCCTGATTCATTTCACTGTACACAAGCCTGTTGTACTGCTTATCGAAAAGATCAACTGCAAGCCCCAGCTGATGCTCACTTGTTCCGGGCATCATGGTTATTTTTTTGGCCTTTTCCACGGCTTCCTGATATTTGGGGTCGGTATAGTCCGTGACCGGATAGGCAATCTGGCTGGCTTTGCTGTTAAACATTTTGTTCTGGAAGGAATAGGACCTGTAAGCCCCGCCAACATGCACGGTGAAGCCTGCCTCCTCCAATGCGTCAAGCATTGCGTTAAGATGGGGCATAGCAGACACCGAAAACATCATATAAGATGTGCGCTCAATTTTTGCAACCTCCGGCTCAAATGCTGCCGGCAGAGTGCGGCTTTCATTTACCAGATTATATTGATCCAGTGAAATATCAATATCAGGCCATATATCAGGTGTAGGCTCGGGAGTTTCGGTGGCATTGGGGTCTGCAAAGGACACGCTGTCGCCACGGACAAAAGCCCCGTCAACTCCGCCGACGATAATGTCAGTCTTTCTGTCCATACGGGATATAACTATAGTGTAAAGCACTGTGCAGAGAGCCACAACGCATAAAATCCAGGTTGTTCTTTTTCTTCTCATATGGCTCACCTCTTTTATCTAAACAAGATTTTCAGATTATTATAACATTTCTGTACAAATTATTCAAGCATTTCCCCGATTCTTAGCCGCACTACCCGAATTTTCGGGTATATTTACGTTTATCTCAAAAATTTAATCCCTAAATTTCAAGGAATTTAGGGATTTTGGAAAATTCCATATTGTATTTCAGCTCAGCGATGCTTTAAGTTTTTCCAGAGCTTTTTTCTCAATTCTGGATACATATGAACGGCTTATATTGCACATTTCAGCCACCTCTCTCTGGGTTTTCGGCTCGTTTCCGCCCAGACCGTAGCGCAGGCGGATTATTTTCGCCTCTCTGTCGCTGAGGCTTTCAGCTATGCAGCCTTTCAGCGCCCTGTACATCTCCCCTCTCCCTATTTGCTCGGCCATATCCTCGTCCTCTGCCACTACATCCATAAGGGAAAGTCCGTCTCCGTCCACATCCAACGCCTCGGAAAGACTGATGTCTCCGGCTGCTTTCTTCCTGCTGCGGAAATACATCAGTACTTCGTTTTCGATGCAGCGAGAAGCGTAGGTCGCCAGCCTGACTCCCTTATCAGGCTTATAGCTGTTGATTGCCTTTATAAGTCCTATCGTGCCTATTGAAATCAGATCCTCCGTATCCTCTCTGGTGTAATACTTTTTCATAATGTGGGCAACCAGTCTCAGATTGTGCTCCACCAGTGCGTTTCTGGCCTCTATATCTCCTGCCTCCCATCTTCTGAGATATTCAGTCTCTTCCTCCTTACTCAGCGGTTTGGGGAAGGAATCGGCCGGGGAAATGCGAAGCATGAAAAGCAGGCTGTTCATCAAAAGCATAAACGCATAATCCAGCATATTATCACCTCAAATAAGCATATTCTTCCATGGCCCGTACTAATTCGTCACAGCTTGGCCGAATAGGTTAAAATTCACCTGTTCGGAAGCCTATCCCCCTGAAAACACCGCCTCTCAGAAAATTTTAGGGCTTTTCCAGTCACCGCTTAATCGGTCAGACTATCTCAGACATGAAAAAGGTCTGACACCTTGCAAGTGTCAGACCTTAATGATTTATAATTTCAGATTATTTCAAAAGCTTAAATAATTTGCCCTCAGACTCCGCTCCCGCTCTGAACCCTTTCACACGGGCAAAGCCTCTGTCTCATGTCTGCTCTCCCTGCGCTTTGCCACCGAGAGCATAAGCTTTATGCGGTTTAGCTGGTTTACCTCACTTGCGCCGGGGTCATAATCCACCGCCGCAATATTGGCCTGAGGGTACTCTTTTTTCAGGGCTTTGATGACTCCCTTTCCAACCACATGGTTTGGCAGGCAGGCAAAGGGCTGAATACAGACAATGTTTGAAACGCCGGAACGCAGCAGCTCTATCATTTCCCCTGCAAGGAACCAGCCCTCGCCGTACTGGTTTCCAATCGAAAGGAAAGGCTTTGTCCAGTCCGCAATCTGCTCTATAGGCACAGGAGCCTCAAACCGTCTGCTTTGCTCAAGAGCCTCTATAGCGGGCTTACGCATGGCATGGATGGCCTTTATACCCGCATTGGATGCGGCGGCAGTCGTCCACTTGGTTCCCAGAAACTCATGCTTATACTCTGAGTTGTACATACAGTAGTTGAGAAAATCTATAAGATCCGGCACTACAGCCTCTACGCCCTCGTTTTCAAGAAGCGTAACAAGGTGGTTGTTTGCAAGGGGCATATACTTTACAAGGATCTCGCCCACTACGCCAACCTTTGGTTTTCTCAGCTGTTCATCAATGGGCAGCTTGTCGAAGGACTCCACGATTTCTCTGCAAAGCTCTCCGTGGCTGACAGAATGTTCCTTTCCCGTCAACACCCTTATGCACTTGCCTTTGAGCTTTTCATACAGCCCGTTTGCAGAGCCTTTTGCCAGCTCATAGGGACGCACACGGTACAGGCACCGCATAAGCAGGTCTCCGTATATCAGTGCCTTTCCCAGTGCGTACAGCATGGCAGGAGAAAACCTGAAGCCCTGGTTTTTCTCCATGCCGTTGGCATTAAGGGAAATAACAGGGATATGGGACAGGCCCGCCTTGTCGAGAGCCTTGCGGATAAAGCCCACATAGTTGCTGGCACGACAGCAGCCCCCTGTCTGGCTCATCATTATTGCCAGTCTGTCAGTATCGTACCTGCCGGACAAAACGGCTTCCATTATCTGCCCTACCACAGTTATAGAGGGGAAGCAGGCGTCATTATTTACATATTTAAGCCCCACATCTATGGCGGTCCTGTTGTCGTTTTTCAGAATGTCCACCTTGTAGCCGTAGTGGTTGAAAATCGGCTCCAGAAGGTCAAAATGTATAGGGCTCATTCTGGGGGCAAGGATGGTGTAGCCCTGCTTTTTCATCTCTCTGGTAAATTCCGCCCGATGATACTCCTGCTTTCCGGGCTTTGGCAGAATGTTCTGCTCCTTTCTCATGCGTATTGCCGCAATAAGACTGCGTATCCTTATACGGACCGCTCCCAGATTGTTGACCTCGTCAATTTTAAGCACCGTGTACAGCTTGTTGCTGCCGGTGAGAATATCGCTGACCTGATCGGTAGTGACCGCATCCAGTCCGCAGCCGAAGGAATTGAGCTGCACCAGCTCCAGATCATTGCGCCCGCACACAAATTCTGCGGCAGCGTATAGCCGTGAATGATAGACCCACTGGTTGACCACTCTCAGCTTTTCAACCGGTTTGGGGTTTAAGGGCAGGCTGTCCTCGGTAAAAACATAAAAACCGTAGGATGAGATCAGCTCTGGAATACCGTGGTTGATTTCAGGGTCAATGTGATAGGGTCTGCCGGCAAGAACTATGCCGTGACCCTTTTCCCGCTCCATTTCCTCAAGCAGTCTTGCCCCCTCGGCACGGATGTCATCCTTTGCCTTTGCCTGCTCCTGCCATGCCTTATGTACCGCCTGCCGTGTTTCCTCCTGGGGAATATTCCATGTTTCCTGACAAAAACGCACCAGACGGTCGGCAGCGGTCTTTTCGTTCGTAAAGGCGATAAAGGGCCGCAGATAGTTTATATTTTTATTTTCTATATCCTCCACATTGTTTTTGAGATTTTCAGGATATGAAATTACTATGGGGCAGTTAAAGTGGTTCTGAGCGTTCATATTTTCCTGATGCTCATAAAAAACGCAGGGATGGAAAATAGTCTTTACTCCGTGGTCAATCAGCCACTGCACATGGCCGTGAGCCATTTTTGCAGGATAGCACTCCGATTCCGAGGGAATGGATTCCATGCCCAGCTCATAAAGCCTGCGGTTTGAAAACGGCGATAAAATCACCCTGAACCCAAGATTTTTAAAGAATGTAGCCCAGAACGGATAATTTTCGTACATATTCAGCACACGGGGAATCCCTATCTCTCCCCTTACCGCCTGCTCGCTCTTTAAGGGAGCATAGCCGAAAATCCGCTTGCGCTTATACAGCACCATATTCGGCGCTTTATCAGGCACTTTTTCGGAGCTTTTCCCGTTTTGCAGACCTCTTTCGCAGCGGTTGCCGGTAACATGGCGCTGACCGTTTGAAAATTTGTCAACGGTGAGCATACAGTGGTTGGAGCAGCCGCCGCAGCGCTCGATAGACACCTGATAGGAAATATTCTGTATCCGGTCAAGAGGCACAAGAGCGGTTTTCTGTCCTGTGTATCTGTTTTTTGCAATCAGTGCCGCACCGAAAGCACCCATAATGCCGGAAATATCGGGGCAGGTCACAGTGCCGCCGGTTATATATTCAAAGGCACGGAGAACGGCCTGATTATAAAATGTGCCGCCCTGCACCACGATGTGCCTGCCCATATCCTTTGCATCCGTCAGCTTAATGACCTTAAACAGGGCGTTCTTGATTACCGAATAGGCAAGCCCTGCTGAAATGTCCTCCACGGAAGCCCCTTCCTTCTGCGCCTGCTTGACATTTGAATTCATAAACACGGTGCAGCGGGTTCCAAGGTCAACGGGGTTTTCAGCAAAAAGAGCAAGTTTTGCAAAGTCCTCGGCAGAATAGCCCAGAGAGTTTGCAAAATTTTCTATAAAGGAACCGCATCCTGAGGAACAGGCTTCATTGAGAATTACTGTATCAACGGTGGAGTTATGGAGCTTTATGTATTTCATATCCTGACCGCCAATATCAAGCACGCAGTCCACCTGAGGCTCGAAAAAGGCCGCTGCTGTGCAGTGAGCCACCGTCTCAACTTCGCCCTCGTCAATTCCGAAGGCGGTCTGCATCAGGGTTTCGCCGTAGCCTGTGGAGCAGGAACGGAGGATCTGCGCCTTTGAAGGCAGCTGCTCTTTCAGCTTTTCCATGCCCTCAATAACGGCTTTTACAGGGTTTCCGTAGTTATTGGTATAGTAGGAAAACAGAAGCTCTCCCTTCTCTCCGATAAGGGCCAGCTTTGTTGTGGTTGAACCGGCATCTACACCCAGATAGCAAGGGCCTTCATAGCTTCTAATGTCTCCCCGCTTTACCACCGCCTTTGCGTGTCTTTGGCAGAAGGCCTGATATTCCTCAGGGCTGCCAAACAGCGCAGGCAGACGGTTGATTTCAAATTTCTGAATTCTTTTTTCCTGCAAGCGGGCAATCAGACCGGACAGGCTCACCCTGTCCTCCTCCCCTGCTTCAAGAGCAGCACCCATGGCGGCAAACAGGTGAGAGTTTTCCGGATCCACCACATTTTCGGGAGTAAGCTTCAGGGTGCGGATAAAGGCTTTTTTCAGCTCAGGCAGAAAATGGAGAGGTCCGCCCAGAAAGGCAACGCAGCCACGGATAGGCTTGCCGCAGGCAAGACCTGAAATGGTCTGGTTCACAACTGCCTGAAAAATGGAAGCGGCAAGGTCCGCCTTGGCGGCGCCGTCATTTATCAGCGGCTGAATGTCCGACTTTGCAAAAACTCCGCAGCGGGCGGCAATGGGGTAAATTTCCTGATAATTTTCCGCTTCCCTGTTAAGTCCGGCAGCGTCGGTTTGCAGCAGAGATGCCATCTGGTCGATAAACGAGCCTGTACCGCCGGCACAGACCCCGTTCATGCGCTCATCCAGACCGCCTTTAAAGTAGATGATTTTGGCGTCCTCACCGCCCAGTTCGATTGCCACATCAGTCTGAGGGGCTACATGCTCCAGAGCAGAGGCAACCGCCGCCACTTCCTGCGTAAAGCCTATTTTCAGCTGACGGCCCAGATTTATAGACCCTGAGCCTGTAATTCTCACCTCTATGGTGCAGTCCCCCAGAAGCTCCAGTGCCTCCTGAAGCAGCTCGGTTATGGTTTCCTGAATTCTGGCGCAGTGCCTGCGGTACTGTCCGTATATAATGTTCTCTGAACCGTCAAGGATCACCAGTTTAACGGTGGTGGAGCCTATGTCGATTCCTGCCTTATATGTATTCAAATAAATCTCCCTTTCCGGATCAGTTTTGGTCTAAGCTGATGTATTTTATGCGGTAATGTAGTCGGCTATTTTCTGCCTTCCAAGCAGGAAATCCTGAATCAAAGCAGTGTCTCTGTCCAGATCGTACAGCAGGATTTCCAGCTGTCCGTCGATTCGCTGCTGCTTTAAGGCCTTGTAAAGCTCATAGTCATCTGCTCCCTCTGCCGATCGGTAAACCGCCGTTAAGCAGCCCTGTTCAATGCAGTGCTGAAGCAGTTCCCGCTCCTGCTGCAAATCTTCAAAGTCTGCGTAATCCCGAAGCACACCGTAAAACAGCTGCCGCTTTTTTGCCCACGGGGCAAATCTTTC
>JARHZW010000060.1 GCA_029264685.1 Candidatus Limivicinus sp. | reverse complement strand
ACCTGCCCTGCATGGATAATGATGAACTAAGACGGGGCAGACCTACAAATCATGTGGTTTACGGCGAATGTACCGCCACTCTTGCAGGAGATGCCCTTCAGGCCGAGGCGTTCGGAACTGTTTTAAGGTCTGAGCTTCCCGCTCAGCGTAAAGCTGCCTGCGCCGAAATTCTTGCCGATGCCGTTGGCCTTGACGGAATGTGCGGCGGACAGTATCTGGATATGCTTGGAGAGGGCAGGGAACTTAATGAGCAGGAGCTTACCGACATAAACGGCCGTAAAACCGGTGCGCTTCTTATTGCCGCCTGCCAGATGGGTGTGGCTGCCGCCGGCGGTTCATCAATAATGATGGATGCCGCTGGTCATTTTGGCGCCGCTATCGGCATGGCTTTTCAGATAAGAGACGATATGCTTGATGTTTTAAGCACCAGTGAGGAACTGGGGAAGCCTATAGGTTCTGACATGGAAGAAAAAAAGAACACATATATGGTTCTTATGGGCAAAGAGGGCTGCGAACAGACGGTGAATAAGCTTACGGAATTTGCTAAAAATGTGTTAAGTGAAGCGTTCACCGACACGCAGTTTTTGTGTGAGCTTGCCGACTCCATGGCAAATAGATTTAATTAAGCGATGCTTTTCGCAAAAAACAGGGGTTTGCAGTGGGTATATTAGATAAAATAAATTCGTCAGAAGACGTTAAACAGCTTAAAGATTATAAGCTGGTACCGCTTTGCAGGGAAATAAGGGATTTTCTGGTCGAAAATCTTTCAAAAACAGGCGGTCATCTTGCTTCCAATCTGGGAACTGTAGAGCTGAATGTTGCTTTGCACAGAGTGTACGACAGCTCACGAGATCGTATAGTTTTTGATGTGGGTCATCAGGCCTATACACATAAAATCATAACCGGAAGAAAAGATCAGTTCTCCACTTTAAGACAATACGGAGGACTTTCGGGCTACCCAAAGCCGACTGAGAGCGAAGACGACGCATTTATAGCAGGTCATGCTTCAAACTCTGTTTCTGTTGCTGTAGGCATGGCGAAAGCCAGAACCATGGCAAAAGAGGATTATGATGTGGTGGCAGTCATTGGTGACGGTGCGTTAACAGGCGGTCTTGCATATGAGGGGCTGTCCTATGCCGGAGCCAGTGAAGAACCGATGGTCATTATTCTCAATGACAATAATATGTCTATTGATCCTAATGTGGGCGGTACTGCCAGACTTTTGCAGAAAATGCGGGTGCGGCAGGGATATATAAGCTTTAAACGCTGGTATAAATCAGCATTTTCCAAGGTTCCGAGAATCTATGCCTTTAACCATAAAATCAAGGAATGGATTAAGTGGCATATTCTGCCTGGTAATGTGTTCAGTTCAATGGGACTGTACTACCTTGGCCCTGTGGATGGACATGATGTCAAGGAGCTTGAACATGTTTTGCGTTGGGCCAGAGACAGGCGGGAGCCTGTTCTTGTCCATGTGCTCACAAAAAAAGGCAAGGGGTATGAACCGGCGGAGGAGAGACCGGAGTGCTATCACGGAGTAGGTCCTTTTGACCCTGTTACGGGAGAAATGCCTCCGTCAAAAGAAAGCTTTTCGGAAAAGTTCGGGCAGTATCTCTGCGAATTTGCCGAAAAAAATGATAAAATTTGCGCCATTACTGCTGCCATGGCAAGCGGAACGGGACTTGATGCTTTTGCAAGGCAGTTCCCAGACCGCTTTTTTGACACCGGTATAGCGGAGGGCCATTCTACAGCAATGGCGGCAGGAATAGCAAAGCAGGGGAGGCTGCCTGTTTTTGCGGTTTATTCCAGCTTTGAACAGAGGGGATTTGATATGCTTATACATGATGTATCCCTTCTGAACCTGCATGTTGTTCTCGGCATAGACAGGGCCGGTATAGTCGGCGGAGACGGGGAGACGCATAACGGCGTTTTTGATATAAATTACCTAAGCGCTGTTCCGGGACTTACACTGCTTTGCCCGTCTAATTTTGCGGAACTTCATGATATGCTTGAGAGCGCACTTTTTGAAATTGACGGTCCCGTTGCTATCCGTTACCCGAGAGGCGGCGAGGGAGCTTATACCGAGTCACGGAAAGAGCAGGAAAGCATAATCAGAGAGGGCAGCGATGTTACCCTTGCCTGTTACGGTACAATGGTAAACGAAATGCTTTCTGCTGCTGAAATTCTTGCTGAAAAAGGCATTTCTGCTGAAATTGTGAAGATTTCAGCCGTTAAGCCTGAGATTTATACTCAGTGTATACAGTCTGTAAAAAAGACAGGCAGACTTGTGGTAAGTGAGGAAGTTTGTGCTGCCGGCTGTGTAGGCCGACGCATAATCACTCAGGCTGCGCTTTCGGGAACAGCCATAAATAATGTTGAACTTTTAAATCTCGGAGAGGGGATAGTCGCCCACGGTGACAGAGAATTGCTCATGCGTGAAAAAGGCATTGATGCTCAGGCCGTTGTAGAAGCCGCATGTCGTCTCTGCGGGCGCTGAATATGAAGAAAATAAGACTTGATCAGCTTGTTTTTGACCTTGGCTTTACAGAAAGCAGAGAAAAGGCAAAAACTACTATAATGAGCGGCATAGTTTTTGTAAACGGACAGCGTGCCGACAAGCCGGGGATGCAGGTTGCGCCTGATGTCAGCGTGGAGGTTCGGGGTCATGCTCTGCCTTTTGTCAGTCGGGGAGGCTTTAAGCTTGACAAAGCGCTGAAAGTTTTTCCTGTGGACCCTGCGGGTAAACACTGCATTGACTGCGGCGCCTCGACCGGAGGCTTTACAGATGTACTTTTACAACACGGAGCAGAGAAAGTTTACTCCGTTGATGTGGGATACGGGCAGCTTGCATGGAAGCTTAGAAACGATGAGCGTGTGGTCAATCTTGAGCGCACCAATCTCCGATATGTAACAGAGGAACAGATTCCGGAGCTTTTGGATCTTGCGGTCATGGATGTTTCATTTATTTCCATTAAGCTTATTTTGCCGGCCGTTAAACCGCTTTTAAAAGATGATGCCGACCTTATCTGCCTTATAAAACCTCAGTTTGAGGCAGGTAGAGAGGAAGTCGGAAAAAAAGGCGTTGTTCGTGATAAAAAAGTTCACGAGGAAGTTATAAACAGTATTCTTGAGTTTACACCGACCGTCGGCCTTAGCGTGCTGGGACTTGATTTTTCTCCCATTAAAGGCCCGGAGGGCAACATAGAGTATATATGCCACATGAAAAACGGAGTCTATGAGAGCTTTACTCCGGATGTTCATGCTATTGTTGAGGCATCACACCAAGTCCTGTAAGGAGCTGATTATATGATTGCTGTCTGTCCTAATCCTTATAGAGACAGGGAACTGAAAGTCACTAAAAAAGTGCTTGAATTATTAAACAATGAAGGCTTTGAAGCCTGCGTTTGCCCGCTGTTTGCCGAACATGACGCAAAAGTAATTCCCAAAGAGATTAAAACCGACTGCCTGAAGCTGACGGCATCAAGGTGCAGCCTTGTTATCGTTATAGGCGGTGACGGCACGATCCTTTCAGCCGTAAGAGAGCTTAGAGATAAGCCCATTCCAATTCTTGGCGTTAATCTGGGAACCAAAGGATTCATGTCAACTGTTGAAGTTGAGGATCTGCCTCAAATTCTCAATGCAGCGAAAAATGAAATGAATATTAGCAGACGAATGATGCTTGATGTGGAGCTGAAGCGTGGAGATCAGGTTATTCTCAGCGACTGTGCATTGAATGATGTGGTTATCCATGGCCATGGGGACTGCATAAAGGTTGCTGCTTACTGCGAGGGGGACAAAATGATAAGCTATTCCGGCGACGGTATAGTTCTGTCAAGTCCAACCGGATCAACAGGTTATTCCATGTCCGCAGGCGGCCCGCTTGTTGAACCTGACGCAGAAAACATTATCGTTACACCAATCTGTGCTCATTTAATCGGTTCCCGTCCGTTTGTACTGTCATCTGATAGAGTCGTTAGTGTGAAAGCGGAAAAATACCACGGTAAGAAGGCTTATCTGTCTGTGGACGGAATTTTCGCTTGTGACCTGGAAAACGGAGATCTGATTATAACAAAGAAGTCCGAAAACTATACTCTTATGGCAGATTTAGGCTTTAAGAGCTTTTTCGATATAGCATACGAAAAATTGAGATAACGGAGGGGTACTCATGAAACCCGGTAGACAGAACCTTATTCTCGAGATAATATCGGAACAGTCAATAGAGACTCAGCATCAGTTGTTGGAGGCATTGACTGAGAGAGGCGTTAAAAGCACACAGGCAACGCTGTCAAGAGATATTAAAGATATGCGCCTTGTGAAGGAATTGGGGAACGACGGAAAGTACAGATACGTTTCTGCGGCAAAAACAGAGACAGAAGATTTTGACAAAAGATTGAAAAAAATCTTTAAAGAAAGCGTTATTTCATATGATGTTGCACAGAACCTGCTTGTCATTAAAACTCTGCCCGGTCTTGCGCCTGCTGCTTGCTCTGCAATTGACGCAATGGATATCAACGGCCTTGTAGGGACACTGGCAGGTGACGATACAGCTTTTCTTGCAATGCGTGACAATGAATACGCAATGAAACTGTATCACGAAATTGAAATGTTGTTTTAACCGGCTGTGCCGGTAGGGAGCGGAGATATGCTTAGAGAGCTACATATTGAAAATATTGCAGTTATTGAAAAAGCGGATATTGAGTTTAACTCCGGTCTTAATGTTCTCACCGGTGAGACCGGTGCAGGTAAATCCATTATAATAGATTCAATAGGTGCTGTATTGGGAGAACGAGTCAGCAGAGAGCTTGTCCGCAGGGGGGCCGAAAAAGGCCGTGTGACAGCGGTGTTCGAGCTTGGAGCTTTGGAGGAAAGCTGGCTTGCAGATAACGACATCGAACCGGAGGATGAGCTGATCCTGCAACGCCGCATAAATGCGGATGGTAAAAGCAGCTGTCGAGTATGCGGAGAGCCTGTGTCTGCTTCGCAGCTTCGTGAGCTTGCATCATTACTGGTTGATATACACGGTCAAAACGACGGAAGACAGCTTATGGATGAGCGCAGACATATAGGCTATCTGGATTCTTTCGGGGACTTGGAAGAAAAGATAAATGATTTCAGGGCTGAGTATTCAAAGTTTATTTCGCTGAAAAAAGAGATGAACAGGCTCAGTATGGATGAAATAGAAAAGGAACGCTTGAGCGACAGCCTTAAATATCAGATAGCAGAGCTGGAAAAAGCCGAGCTAAAAGAGGGAGAAAAAGATTCTCTTGTGGCACGGCGTGATCTGCTCCGCAACTCGGAAAAACTTACAGAAGCTTTGGATACCGCATATGAGATTTTAAACGGCGGTGATGACAATGCACTCTCGATGGCTCAGAATGCCGCTTATTTTGCATCACGAGCGGCAGACGTTGCTCCGGAATTGCAGGATGCCGCCGATAAAATAAACACAGCTGTCTTTTCTCTCACTGATGCGGCAGAGCTTCTCAGGGATTTCAGAGGCGGACTTGATTTTTCACCGCAGGAATATGATAGCCTGGAAGGCCGTATTTCTCTCATCAACAGACTGGAGAGAAAGTATAACCGTGATCAGGACAGTCTGATTTCTTATCTGGAGGAATGCAGAGCAAAGCTTGATGATATTGAATATGCGGATGAGCGTTTGGTAAAGCTTAAAAAAGAGCTTTCCGCTCAAATTAAACAATGTCAAAAAGCCGGAGCAGTTCTGAGTTCAAAAAGAAAAGAAGCGGGAGCAGTGCTTGAACAGCGTATTGAAAGAGAGTTAAAGGAACTTAATATGCCCGCTGTTCGGTTTAAGGTTAATTTTGAAACTGTTCAGAATGAAAATGGCTTTGACAGCAACGGAATAGATTCGGTTTCTTTTTTAATGGCTGCAAATACAGGCGAAAATCCGGGTAAAATAAGTAAAATAGCGTCCGGCGGTGAACTCAGCAGAATTATGCTTGCCATGAAGAATGTATTTGCTGAAAAAGATCCTGTCTCCACTATGATTTTTGATGAGATTGACACCGGTATATCCGGCATTGCTGCACAGCGTGTTGGTGAAAAGCTCTATACGGTTTCCGGAGGCAAGCAGGTTCTCTGTGTCACCCATTTGCCGCAGATAGCAGCTATGGCCGACAGTCATTATCTTATCAATAAGGAAGAACGAAACGGCAGAACGTATACGGATGTAAAATGCCTAAACCGTGAAGGTCGGCAGAGAGAACTGGCAAGGCTGCATGGCGGAGATAATATTACTGAGCTTACCATTATGAGTGCAGAGGAACAGCTTGAATCTGCTGATAAATTTAAAAGAACGGTTACAGGAGACAGCGAATGAGATTACATGAAAAATCGGTTGAGCTGCATCAAAAAAATTATAATTGCGCCCAATGCGTTCTGAAAGCCTGCCGTGAATTTTATCCTGAAGTGTCAGACGCAGTGCTTGCGAAAATTGCCTCCGGCTTTGGAGGCGGTGTTTGCTGCGGCGAGATATGCGGCGCTCTTACAGGCGGCGTAATGGCGGTGGGACTGTCTGCGGAATTTGACGAAAGTGATTCAGACAGTATACTGGCTTCCAAAAACAGCATTAAAGCAATTATTAACGACATGAATTCAACATTTAAAAATAACTTTGATTCCTTACTGTGCTCCGAGCTGAAAGGCGGAAAGCACAGCTGCAACGAGCTTATTGCCTATGGCACTCAGCTTACGGAGAATACAATAAGAAATATTAAAATGACAGGAGAAGAGTAAATGAAAATCTATGAAGAGCTGGTAGAGCGTGGACTTATCGCTCAGGTGACAAATGAGGATGAAATCAGAGAAATGATCAACAACGGCAAGGCCAAATTCTATATTGGATTTGACTGCACTGCCGACAGCCTTACAGCCGGTCACTTTATGGCTCTTACCCTTATGAAACGCCTGCAGATGGCAGGTAACCAGCCTATAGCTCTTATCGGCGGTGGTACCACTATGATAGGAGATCCTTCCGGCAGAACTGATATGCGTAAAATGCTTACCAGAGAGGACATCAACCACAATGCTGAGTGCTTCAAGCATCAGATGGAGCGTTTTATTGAGTTTGGACCCGGTAAAGCTCAGATGGTAAATAATGCCGACTGGCTTCTGGACCTTAACTACATTGAGTTTCTCCGTGAGGTAGGGGCCTGCTTCTCCGTAAATAATATGCTCCGTGCCGAGTGCTACAAGCAGCGCATGGAGAAAGGACTCAGCTTCTTTGAATTCAACTACATGATAATGCAGAGCTATGACTTCTACTATCTGTTTAAAAACTATGACTGCAATATGCAGTTCGGCGGAGATGATCAGTGGAGTAATATGCTCGGAGGAACTGAGCTTATCCGCAAAAAGCTGGGTAAAGATGCCCATGCAATGACTATTACTCTTCTCACAGACTCTCAGGGCAATAAGATGGGAAAAACTGCCGGAAATGCTGTATGGCTTGATCCCAACAAGACAAGTCCTTACGAGTTTTACCAGTACTGGCGTAATGTAGCCGATGCAGATGTGCTCAAGTGCATTCGTATGCTGACCTTCCTGCCTATGGAGCAGATCAGAGAAATGAGTACATGGGAAGGCAGTCAGCTTAACCGTGCCAAGGAGATTCTCGCATTTGAACTCACAAGCCTTGTTCATGGCGAAGAGGAGGCAAAGAAAGCTGAAGCATCAGCCAAGGCACTTTTTGCAGGCGGTGCTAATTCCTCTGACATTCCGACCACAGTTATTTCTGAGGCAGAGCTTGAGGATGGAAAGCTTGATATTATGTCAGTGCTTGTAAAAGCCGGCCTTTGCGCTACCCGTTCAGAAGCAAGAAGAAATATTCAGCAGGGTGGCGTCAGCGTAGACGACGAAAAGATAAATGACATTGGCTGCTCTTTTGACTCTGAGGTGCTTAAAAAGGGAATACTTGTAAAGCGTGGAAAGAAAAACTTTAATAAAGTCATTTTAAAATAAATTTCTAAATCCTTTATTTTTTATTTTACTTTTAACTCGAAATATAGTATATTACTCCTTGTGAAAAAAAGAAACAGAGGTGCTTTTTAATGAGCCGTATGGTTGGAACAATTTCCCGTGGAGTTCGTGCTCCCATTATCCGTGAGGGCGATGATCTCAGAGATATAGTTACTAATGCTATTCTCGAAGCCTCCGAAGAGGCAAAATTTGAAATCAGAGACAGAGACATAGTTGCAATGACTGAGGCTATAGTTGCAAGAGCTCAGGGTAACTATGCAAGCGTCGATGACATTGCCACTGATGTAAGAGTTAAACTGGGCGGTGGAACTGTCGGTGTAGTTTTCCCGATACTGAGCCGTAACCGTTTTTCTGTCTGCCTGAAGGGCATTGCTAAGGGCGCAAAGAAAATAGTTCTCATGCTCTCATATCCTTCTGATGAAGTGGGCAATCACCTTGTCAGCATTGAAAAAATGGATGAAATGGGCGTTGACCCCTACAGAGATGTCCTCACTGAGGAGAGATACAGAGAGCTTTTCGGATATGAAAAGCACCGTTTCACCGGCGTTGACTATATCGAGTTCTACAGAGGACTTATCGAGGAGAGCGGCGCTCAGGCAGAAATCATTTTTGCCAATAATCCCAGAGAAATCCTAAAGTATACCAAAAATGTAATCTGCTGCGACATTCACACCAGAGAGAGAACCAAGCGTATTCTGAAAGCAAACGGCGGCAATGTTATACTTGGACTTGACGATATTATGAACGCACCTGTAAATGGCAGCGGTTATAATGAAAGATACGGTCTTCTTGGCACAAATAAGGCTACGGAAGATACTGTTAAGCTTTTCCCCAGAGATTGTCAGGGTCTGGTGGAAGATATTCAGGCAAGACTTTATGAGGCTACCGGCAAGCATGTAGAGGTTATGGTTTACGGTGACGGTGCCTTTAAGGATCCTGTCGGAAAAATCTGGGAACTGGCTGATCCCGTGGTTTCTCCTGCCTATACTTCCGGTCTTGAGGGCACTCCTAACGAGATAAAGCTCAAATATCTTGCGGATAACGATTTTGCTGATTTGTCCGGCGAAGAACTGAAGGATGCTATAAAACAGAGTATTCGCAAGAAAGACAGCGACCTTGTAGGTAATATGGTTTCTGAGGGAACTACTCCCAGAAGACTTACTGACCTTATCGGTTCACTTTGTGACCTTACTTCCGGAAGCGGAGACAAGGGAACGCCTATTGTGTTTATCCAGGGATATTTCGACAATTACACCAACGACTGAGTTAGGAGGGCTGACCGAGGGAGATTTTCTTTTTCGGGAAAAAGTTTGAACTCTTTGGTCTTAACAGAAAATTAACAAGTTGTTTAATCTTTTTTCAGCACTTTTAACGATAGATGTGCTATCATAATAGTGTCGGAAGGGCAGAAGCCCAACTGTGATAAAACAAAAATACGGGCTGTGTGCATAAACGATGCCGTCACGAAGTGGCGGATAAGCCTACGCTTATGTGCCGTTGCAATCAGCCTCACAGCGTAAATTCCATATTACTTGGGCGCAGTTCAAATGGCGAACTGCGCCCAAGACAATTTTACAGCTATAACCGGGTGCGCCTTATTTAAGGCGCATTTTTTTAAAGAGTATGAAGAAAAACAAAATACCGTTTTAGAAACTTTAAAAAAAGAAAATAAGTTTTATAATTTTCGGCCTTTAAACTTGAAAACCATAATGCGGTGTGTTACAATAAAAACAATTAGAGGTGTCTAACTGATGCCTGCGTTTTTACTGTTTTCAGCACAATTTATATAGCGGAGGGTATTATGAAAGGAAAAGAACATCTGCCGTTGTACGGAGTTGGCCCGATATGCGTCGCCACAATGGTTTTTCTTTTTTTAGCTGCAATAATTATGCGATATTTTGGTTTCCTTGATTCGGGTGCAACTGAGATATTTCGGGTTCCGCTCATTATTGCGGGTGTGATTTTGATTGTTCTTGGCGTTTATATCTGGATTCAGGCTGTTATCGTCTCAAAAATTGACCGAGCAATTCTCGAAAACCAGCTTTTAACAACGGGCATTTATCTTTGGGTTCGTAATCCGATTTATTCTGCGATTGCAATGGCTCTAACCGGTGCAGGGCTGCTTTTTGCCAATATATGGTTTTTACTTTTGCCTATATTATATTGGCTTGTTATTACATTTTTGATGAAATTTACAGAAGAAAAGTGGCTTGCCGAACGCTATGGTCAGCCTTACATGGACTATTGCAAAAATGTAAACAGATGTATTCCGTGGTTCCCCAAAGCAAATAAGCATTGAAGAACTCCTCCACCCGATAAATAAATATTACAAATGTGTATAAATAAGCATAGAGTATTAAATTACCCAATAAAATTTTCTTTTTTTCGCATATGCAGCACTTTTGAAACAGATTTTTGTAAATATCGACACTTGACACCCCCAAAAATAGATGTTATTATTTAGACACTATTGAAAATAATTTATTGATGCAGATGCGTGGATTTTCGTATCCTACGGTGAATAATCAGCTTTAAGTTTGCCTAAATTTAACACAGGCTTTTGCCTGTGTTTTTTTATGGGATATAGTCTTAGCCTGACTATGGTAATGCGTATCCTGCTGTGTATAGATTGCTTTATATAGATATGGAGAGTTGAAATGGTAATTGGAATTATAGGGGAATGCTGCACAGGAAAATCTACTCTTGCAGATATGCTCAAGGAAAAAATAAACTGCGAAATTTATACAGGCAAGGACTACCTTCGTTTAGCGAAAAATGAGAGCATTGCACGCAGACTTTTTCAGAAAATGCTGATAGATTCAGTTGATGGAGACAATATAATATATGTTATTTCAGAGCAGGAGCAGCTTTCTTTGCTGCCTGACAGAGCTATAAGAGTTCTTGTATCCGCAGATATTGAAATTATTAAAGAACGTTTTGCACGCCGAATGAACGGCAACCTGCCTGCCCCTGTGGCTTCTATGCTTGAAAGAATGCATGGCTGCTTTGATCGGGTTCCTCACGATGTTCTTGTTATCTCCGGTGAAACTGATTTGGAAAGCGCCTGTGCTGAGCTACAGAGCAGGCTTTGCGTATGACATCAGGTTGATGTAAACATTTAAAAGACCGCTGACAAATTCTGTCAGCGGTCTTTTGCCGTGCATTGAG
>JARHZW010000028.1 GCA_029264685.1 Candidatus Limivicinus sp. | reverse complement strand
GTAAGCGAATTGAATACCGTGCTTTTTCCCACATTGGGATTTCCCGCAAGCCCTATTACCACAGGTTTTTCTGCACTTTTACCCATTTTTCTCACCGCCCGTTTTCCTTATACTCACTTGCGCACTGTCCTCGTCCCTGAGCGCAATTACCGCTCCTTTTATAAAATAAGCCGCCGGATCTCCGCCGGGGCTTCGACCAACGCACTCAAGCTCCGTACCATGTATCACTCCTATATCCTGCAAGCGGCGGCGCATTGCTCCTTCCGTAAAGATTTCATCCACCACTGCCGTTTCTCCCACCTTCAATTCGCAAAGCCTCATTATACTGCCTCCTCCCCAACCAGTATATTTAACATACAGCTCATGTGTTATTGACTTATGGAAAATAAATTGTTAATATCATTCTGGATTAAATCGTCGGAGGTTTAAAACATGTATAAATTCAATCATTTCAATTTTAACGTTCTTGACATGGAACGCAGTCTTAAATTTTACGATGAGGCACTTGGACTCAAGCCCGTAAGAGAAAAAGAAGGACCTAACGGCAGTTTTAAACTTATATTCATAGGTGACGGTGAAAGCGAATTCACGCTGGAGCTTACTCTTTTAAAAGACCGGACAGAACCTTACGATCTGGGAGAGGGTGAGTTTCACCTTGCATTTGCAGTGGATGACTTTGAAGCTGCTTACAAAAAGCACAAGGAAATGGGCTGCGTATGTCAGGACCCTGGAAAAATCAAGGCATACTTTATAGAAGATCCCGACGGCTACTGGATCGAAATAATCCGAAGCAAGAAAGCCAAAGCCGCCGAAAATCCGGCAGAGCCTGAAGATTATCTTATTGTTGTCGATATGCAGAACGACTTTATAGACGGCGCCTTGGGCAGTAAAGAGGCTCAGGCCATAGTGCCAAATGTGGTTGAAAAAATCAGGAATTTTAACGGTCGGGTGCTGTTCACCAGAGATACCCACTGCGAAAACTACATGGATACTCAGGAAGGAAAAAAGCTTCCCGTCCCCCACTGCATTAAAGGCACTCAGGGTTGGGAGCTGAGAAAAGAAATTGAGGAGCTGAGAACGGCTGCGGCCATAGACAAGCCCGCTTTCGGTTCCGGAGAGCTTGCCAGACTGTTATACGGTGAAAACGAAATCACCCCAATAAAAAGTGTTACTCTTGTGGGGCTGTGCACAGATATATGCGTCATTTCAAACGCCATGCTTATAAAGGCTTTTCTTCCCGAAGTCCCCGTAACGGTAGACGCTTCATGCTGTGCAGGTGTCACACCGCAAAGCCATACAAACGCACTTGAAGCGATGAAAATGTGTCAGATAGAAATAATAAACCAGTAAGGAGAGAGTATTTTGAAACTTATAATCGCATCCAACAACGCCCACAAGCTGATCGAGATTAAGGCCATATTAGGCTCTGTTTTTGAAGAAATCCTTTCTATGAAGGAAGCAGGAATAGAGCACGAGACGATAGAGGACGGCAGTACATTCATGGAAAACGCAGAAAAGAAAGCCAGAGAAATTGCAGAGCTTTCCGGCTGCCCCGCTCTGGCAGATGACAGCGGTCTGTGTGTTGACGCTCTCGGCGGCGCTCCCGGCATATTCTCCGCCCGTTTTTCCGGAACTCACGGGGATGACAAGGCAAACAACCGCCTGCTGCTCCAAAAGCTTGAGGGTGTTGAAAACAGAGCTGCTCACTATACCTGTGCAATGGCTCTTATCTGGCCGGACGGCCGTAAGGTATGTGCCGAAGGGTACTTAAACGGAGAGATTGGCTACGAAGAGAAGGGCGAAAACGGCTTTGGCTATGACCCGCTGTTCATAGTTTCCGGCCTTAACAAAACCGCCGCTCAAATCTCCGCCGAAGAAAAAAACAGCATAAGCCACAGAGCAAACGCCTTAAAGGAACTGCTCAAAAAGTTATAAAAAAACTGTCCCTGAGTTCAGGGACAGTTTTTTCTTTACAGGCTTATTCCAGCCTCTCCGCTTCCTCCAGCCACAGGGCGGAAATTGCATCAGACGGCATCTGCCAGTCTCCTCTGGGAGAAAAGCTGATAGAACCTACCTTGGGTCCGTCAGGCAGGCAGGAGCGTTTAAACTGCTGATTAAAGAAACGGCGCAGAAAAACTTTAAGCCATTTCAAAACAGTCTCACGGCTGTATACTCCACGGAAAGCGTATAGGGCAAGATGGAACACTCTTGCCGGTCCCGCTCCGGTTTTAAGCATATGGTACAGGAAGAAATCGTGCAGCTCATACGGGCCTACAATGTCCTCGGTTTTCTGGGAAATATCCCCCTTCTCCCCCGGAATAAGTTCAGGTGATATGGGAGTATCCAGAATGTCCGCAAGCACTTCCGCCGCCTCCGGAAGCTGACACGCTTCATATTCAATCACCGGTCGAAGCAGAGTTTTGGGAACTGATGCGTTAACTCCGTACATAGACATATGATCCCCGTTATAGGTGGCCCAGCCTAAGGCCAGCTCAGACAAATCTCCCGTTCCCACAACGATGCCGCCGCATTTATTTGCCAAATCCATAAGCACCTGTGTCCGTTCTCTGGCCTGAGCGTTTTCAAAAGTAAGGTCCATGCAGTCCTTTTCCTGCCCAATATCTCTAAAATGGCAGAGAACGGAGTCTGTAATATCCACAACCTTCAAATCCGTACCAAGTATTTCGCACAGCTTTTCCGCATTACCCTTGGTTCGCTGCGTAGTACCAAAGCACGGCATTGTAACGGCAAGAATATCCGTCATGGGCCTGTTCAGCATTTTCATCGCCCTTACAGTCACAAGCAGTGCCAGCGTGCTGTCAAGTCCTCCCGAGACTCCGATGACCGCTTTCCGGCTTCCCGTGTGCTCAATTCTTCGCATAAGACCATAGGACTGTATTCTGAGGATTTCTTCGGCTCTCAGTTCCATTTCCTCTCTGTCCTCCGGCACAAAGGGTCTGGGCATATAGTATCTGGTAAGCTCTGTTTCTCTCATCGGCTGAGAGAAATAGACTCTGCGGCAGGGAGTTGTGACAGACTGATCAAAGCTTGTGTTCCTGTGGCGTTCGGCCTTGATTTTAAACAGGTCTATTTCCGTGGAAATAAGCTCCCTGTGTGAAAACGGCTCTCTTTCCGCAAGCAGTTTTCCCTTTTCATATATCATGCTGTGGCCTGAAAAAACCATATCCTGAGTGGACTCACCCCAGCCTGCGTTGGAATAAATATAGCCGCAGACCAATCTGGATGAGGCGGAGGACACAAGTTTTCTTCTCACCTCGGCCTTTCCTATAAGCTCGCTTGAAGCAGAAAGGTTAGCAATAATGGAGGCTCCGTCAAGGCATAGATTTGTCGCCGGTGTAACAGGCGCCCACAGGTCCTCGCAAATTTCAACTCCAAAGCTGAAGGCATACATCTCTTTTGAGCAAAAAATTATATTTCTCCCGAAGGCAACACACTCCCCGAAAAGTTCTATATTATCAGGGCCGTTATAATCCATCCCGGAGGTAAACCGCCTCTTTTCCGAGAATTCACGGTAGTTTGGGAGAGAGGATTTGGGAACCACGCCTAAAATGTGCCCGTCAAGAAGCACGGCGGCACAGTTATAAAGCTTGTCTCCAACCCTGAGAGGAAGCCCAACCACAAGTATGGTGTATTTTCCTTTCGTATAGTCTCTGAGTTCTTTCAAAGCCTCTCTTGCGGAATTAAGTATTACCTCTGAATAAAAAAGGTCTCCGCAGCTGTATGAAGTAAGATGAAGTTCTGGCAGAACAAGAATATTTGCCCCTATTTCCAGTGCTTTATCGTAGCTGTCCATTGCACTTTTAAGATTAAAGCCTACATCAGCCACCCGAAGGGCTGGGCTTGCAGATGCTGCCTTTATAAATCCGTATTTCAAAGAATTGCTCCTCCTTGAATTTCTATTTACTTTAAAATGATAATACCCATTGCCGCCGCTGTCAATAAGCTTTTATGATGAGGCCTTTTCTACCGCCTTTGCTTGACAACAGCGCAGGGCTTTACTATTATATAGACAAGTTAATTCAAAGTTTAAATTAAGGAGTTAGCATGAAGAAAATAAAAGGAGAGTCCAAACTAAGCTTCTTTGAAGCCACAAGCATAATTATAGGCCACGGGGTCGGTTCCGGCATTCTTTCCGTACCTTTTCTTGCCTCACGCAACAGTTTCCGTGAGGTACTGTGGATACTTGCTTTCTGTTATCTTTTCAATCTGGTGCTTCATCTGATAATTGCCGAGCTTTCATACAATAATAACGGTGCTCAGTTTATAAGCTGTCTTGATGCAGAGCTTTTCTCAGGTACAATCAAAAAGATTCTGACATGGCTTGCATTCGGGATGCTGGGTCTGTCCGTGGTGTTTAATGTAAGCGCATTTCTGACCGGAGCAGCTGCCGTTTTTCGTTCATGGTTCGGTCTGCCCGACTGGGCCGGAATGCTGATCTTTTATGCCGCCGGCGCAGGTGTGGTGTTCATAGGCATGAAGCTCGTTGGTATTTGCGAAAAAATTGCCGTGGGCTCAATGATAGCTGTGGTAGGTGTTCTTTTTGCGGCCACGTTAATGTCACCCGTCAGTTCTCTGCCCACCGGATGGCACGGCATAAACAATGCTCTGGCACTATACAGCATGATAGCTTTTTCCCTCTCTGCCGTAATGTCCACCCCTCAGGTGGTAAAAGGTCTTGAGGGTGATGTGAAAAAAATTCGTGCCTCCATTGCCGCAGGTCTTGGTTTAAACGCAGGTCTCATTCTTTTAATAACAACCATGACATTGCTGGGTGCCGGAACCGCTGTCAGCGAGGACGGAGCCCTGGTAGATCTGGCAAAGCACCTCGGCGGATGGGTCAGCATAGTCGGCTATGTGTTTACGCTTCTGGCGCTTGCCACATCTTTCTGGGCGAATACGCTCAATCTCCGTGATATAGTGCACGAGCAGACAAAATGGGGGCTTAAAACCAGCTGGCTTTGCGCCTCTGTTCCCTGTCTTGCCATTGCATTCTTCGGGCTTCAAAGTTTCGTAGGGTTTACCCGTTTTGCAAGCATCATTCAGGTCGTAACAGGAATAGGCATAATCGCAGCCTATAATTTCTCCAGAAAAAGAGTCGGTAGTTCTGAACTTATAGGTTCCTTTGGCACTCTTCCGTTCCAGATAATTGTGGCTCTTTGCACCTTACTGGCAAGCGTAGGTGCAATGCTGCCGGTAAAATAACGAGGTGTTAAAATGAAAAAATCAACAAAAATAGCAATTCCCGCCATAGGTTTGGGTCTGGCATTTTTCACCGAGGAAATGTACAGACAGGTTTTCTGCCGTAAAAGCTCAACTCTTCTCACCCTTTTGTCCCATTCAAAAGGTCACAACGAGCCGTACTATGAATACAAAAAAATGGCCATTGAAAAATTCCGTGAAATTCCATGCGAGAAATACACAATAAATTCTCAAAGAGGCGAAAAGCTCAGCGGATTTTATTATCCAAACGGCTCCAACGGTAAAAAAATAGTCTTTATAATTCACGGCTACCGCTCCGAACATATTGACACGGCAAGTATGTATTATGACTATTACCACAGCCGTGGTATAGATATGTTCTGCTGTGATCATACGGCTCACGGTGAGAGCGAAGGAAAGTTTATAGGTCTTGATTATTTTGAATCCCGTGACTGTCTGCGCTGGATTGAATTTCTCAAGGATAAATTCGGGCAGGACATCGAGATAATCCTCCACGGCTTTTCCATGGGCGGTGCCACTGTACTTCAGATGAGCGGTGACTGTCCCGACAATGTTAAATTTATCGTTTCAGACAGCGGATATATGGATTCTGACACTTCTATCAAGGTGCAGTCCGGAATTATGTATCAGCCCCTGAGATTTATAAACAAAGTGTTTGCAGGATATGACGTAAAGGATATAGATGTAACCGACAGTCTCTCACGTTCAACAAAGCCTATTCTTTTTGTTCATGGCGAAGACGATAAGCTTGTCGCCTTTGAGACAGGTAAAAAACTGTATGAGATGTATCAGGGTGAAAAAGACTGCCTGTTTACTGCCGGCACAAAACATGTTGAAACTATATACACATATCCCGAGGAATACGCTGCCAAACTGGACAGCTTTATAGAAAAGTATATGTAATTGTCAAAACCGGCACAGTTTATGAAGTGCCCCCAAAAAATAGACACTATTTTGAATTAAAAATTGTTCAAGCTACCGAAAGGGCATGTTGTCTGTGAATCGCAGACGGCAGGCCCTTTAGCTTTGCCCTGATTCGTTTGTTGTAGTAATCCAAATACGCAATCAACTCTGACTTGAAGTGTTCCATAGACTTAAATTCTTGCAGGTACAGCAGCTCGCTTTTGAGTAGAGCAAAGAAGTTCTCAATCACTGCATCGTCCAAGAAATTACCTTTGCGGCTCATGCTCTGCCGAATACCTTTTTTTGAGCATTTATTGGTACTGTTTGTGCTGGTAATGCCAGTCTTGGTTGGAGTGAAGAATTAAATTTGTGCCATCTGGTATTTCTTCAAATGTCTTGTCCATCATAGAGGTTACCATACTGAGAACTGGTCTGTCCAAAATCGTATAGCTGACCAGATCACTGCTCCATAAATCAAGAATGGGTGAAAGATACAGTTTTTCTTCAAATAAACTAAACTTTGTTACATCTGTGCCCCACTTCTGGTTTGGCTTATCTGCGTGGAAATTGCGCTGTAGCAGATTGGGAGCTATCTTCCCAACTTCGCCTTTGTAAGAACGGTATTTCTTCATGTAAACACGGCAAATAAGGCCCAGCTGTTTCATTAAGCGCTGAACAGTCTTGTGATTAAGATATTTTTTTCGGTTCCGTAGTCCTTCGGTAATACGGCGATACCCGTATCTACCCTTGTTCTCGTGGCAAATAGCGGTAATTTCTGCTTTTGCTGTCTCATATTTGTCGGTACACTTCATTTGTTTCAGGTGGTAATAGAAGGTCGCACGGGACAACTGAGCGATTTCAAGCAGAAGTCTCAAGATAAGTTTTCGCCTTAGATTTTGGAATACCAGCATTTTTTCTGCTGGCTTCGCTCTCTCCAAAACCAAGGCTTGCAAGTTTTTTAGGTAAACATTTTCTGCACGCAGCCGCTGAACCTCGGCGAGCAGATCCTCCTCTATCTTATTGGCCAACTGCTTGGGTTTGCCTGTGCTTCTGCATCCTCGTCGCTCAATAGTAAGACCTTCCGGTCCTTCTTGCAGATAGCTCCGTTCCCAACTTTGAATACGGTCCTGCCCTTGAACTTCGTAAATTCTGGCAGCTTCCTGGTAGCTAAGACCACCTTGTACGACAGCTTCGACAACTTGTTTCTTAAATTCCGATACATAACGTTTGTTTTGTATTCCTTTTGGAATAGTAAAGCACCCCACTTGTTATTCAGTATATCGTACTGTCTAACAAATGAGGTGCAGTTCATTTCTCAGATATCAATGTTCTTTATACCGTCTTAACACAGCAATCAGCATCCTTAATCCGTTTTTATCTGATTTGTTATAGAATAAGCCTAAGAAAAAAAGGAGTTTTCACATGGGCTTATATATAAAAAGACGACTCAGCTCGTTTAAAATCATATGTCTGGGCTTTGCCCTTGTAATATTTATAGGAGCGCTGCTTTTAAATCTGCCGGTATCGGCTCATAACCCTGATGATGTGAGCTTTTCGGATGCACTTTTTACTTCCACCTCAGCCGTCTGCGTAACAGGTCTCGTGGTCCATGACACCGCAACCACCTGGACACTTTTCGGTCAGATTGTCATTTTATGTCTTATTCAGATAGGCGGTTTGGGTGTCATGACCCTTGCACTGGGCATCAGTACAGCGGCAGGAAGAAAAATAGGTCTTATGCAGAGAAGCACTATGCAGGAAGCAGTGGCCGCACATGAGCTGAGAGGTGTGGTGCGTTTAAGTTCCTTTATAATCAAATCCACCTTTTTTATTGAGCTGACAGGTGCTGCCCTTTTGAGCTGTGCCTTTATTCCCCGTCTGGGGCTCGGAGAAGGAATATGGTATTCGGTTTTCCACTCAATTTCTGCCTTCTGCAACGCCGGCTTTGACCTTATGGGCGTAAACAGTCCTTATTCTTCTCTTACCGCCTTTGCCGATGACCCGATTATAAACATAGCAATTATGGCGCTTATTATAACAGGCGGCATAGGATTTATGACATGGCTTGACATAAAAGAAAAAAAGCTTCATTTGAGAAGGTACCATATGCAGAGCAAAACCGTACTCTCTGTTACCGCAGTCTTAATTATTCTGCCTGCCCTGTACTTTTTCTTCTTTGAATTTGCGGATATGCCTGCAAAAGAAAGACTGTGGAGTTCTCTTTTCCAGTCTGTCACTCCCAGAACCGCTGGCTTCAACACCGTGGATTTGACCGCTATCAGCGGAGCGGGCCTTGCTATCTGCATATTTCTTATGCTGACGGGCGGTTCCTCAGGTTCTACTGCCGGCGGTATGAAAACGGGCACTCTTGCTGTACTTCTTGCAAGTGCAGTATCCGTATTTAAAAGGCGTGAAGATGCCTGCCTTTTCGGGCGCCGTATTTCTTCTGACACGATAAAAAGCGCCGCTGCCATCGCCATAATGTATCTACTTCTTTTTTCCGGCAGCGCTATCTGCATGAGTATAATTGAACAGCTTCCTCTCTCTGCCTGTCTTTTTGAATGTTCATCTGCAATCGCAACCGTTGGACTGAGTTTGGGAATCACCCCTGAACTTGGAGGTATTTCCCGTATAATTCTTATTTTCCTGATGTACTTCGGGCGAGTTGGCGGTTTAACCCTGATTTACGCAACTCTGCCAGCCGACAGATTTTATGCCTCCAGACTTCCGCTTGAAAAAATCAGCGTAGGCTGACGGCTTTTATCGAAATTATACTAAGGAGGGCCTGACATGACCGCAATTATTCTTGTTTTCGCTTTTATTCTCATAGCTGTAGGCGGATATTTCGTTATGGCAAAGCTCGACCGATTTATTATGCACAGTGCCAGAGTTATGGTACCGGAAAGAAACGGCGGCCCGCCCCGTTATTCTGATGTGAGAATTATTTATATGGAACAGGAAGAAAATAAGTGATATAATAACAACAGATAATTTCAGGAGGGATGAGCATGGAGAATTTTACCGAAAATGAGCATATTCTTGTCTGCCTGTCCTCGTCCCCTTCAAACGCCAGAATAATCCGTGCCGCCCGAAAAATGGCTCAGGCCTTCAATGCCAAATTTACCGCCCTTTTCGTTGAAACTCCTGAATTTTCATCTATGAGTATTCAGGACAGGGAGCGTCTCAGGCAAAATTTAAAGCTTGCGGAAAAATCAGGTGCATCTATCGAAACCGTATATGGTGAAGATGTGGCCTACCAGATAGCAGAATTTGCCCGTCTGTCCGCTGTAAGCAAAATCGTTCTTGGAAGAAGCATTGTAAAAAAGCATCGTTTTTTCAAAAAGCCTGTGTTAACCGATCAGCTTATAGAACTCGCCCCTAATCTTGACATTTATATCATTCCTGACTTTCCCACAGCTCAATACCGTCAGCCAAAAAAGAAGCCCGACCTGCATATAAGTCTCAGGGATATCGGGTTAAGCATTCTGATTTTATGTCTCGCAACTCTTATAGACCTGCTCTTCTGGAATTGCGGCTATTTGGAATCGAATATCATAACCGTGTATATTCTCGGTGTTGTCATTATTTCCGTTGTAACAAACAGCCGTCTGTGCGGAATAATTGCCTCGGTACTGAGCGTCCTTATATTTAACTTTTTCTTTACTGTGCCACGATATACCTTTCTGGCATATGACAGCAGCTATCCTTTGACATTTGCTGTCATGCTTGTCTCGGCTCTCATAAGCGGAGGTCTTGCCGCAAAGCTTAAACAGCACGCCGCAAAATCCGCTCTTGCAGCCCACAGAACAAAACTTCTGTTTGATACCAATCAGCTTTTGCAAGGTGCCGTAAGCCAAGAAGAAATAATTTCTCTGACTGCCGGGCAACTCCGTGAGCTTCTGAATAAGGATCTTGTTTTTTTCAGCATAAAGGACGGTTCGGCAGAAAACGGCAGGTTTTTCCCGGCAAACGGAGACACGCCGCAGCAGGCTCCTCCTATCCCTCCGTCAGTCCTCGAAGATTTTACCGACAAGCTCCGCAGAAGGCTGCGCCCCGAAGCTTTTTCTGCTCAGGGCTGGACCTATTATCCGGTTAACTCCGGTGAAAAGGTTATGGCTCTGTCCGGTGTATATTACGGCAAGGAGCATCCGGACGCCTTTGACGAGAGTCTAATAACAGCAGTTCTTGGTGAATGTGCCCTTGCTCTCCAAAACGAGAAAAATGCCCGTGAAAAGCGTGAAAATGAATTGCTGGCAGAAAACGAAAGGCTGAGAGCAAATCTTCTCCGCTCAATTTCCCATGACTTACGCACTCCTTTGACATCCATCTCCGGCAACGCCTCCAATCTTCTGTCAAATGCAGACAGCTTTGATAAGGCTACCAGACAGCAGATTTATGCAGATATATATGAAGACTCAATGTGGCTTATAAATCTGGTTGAAAATCTTCTGGCCGTAACAAAGCTTGAAGACGGAAGAATGAATCTGCGGCTGTCCTCAGAACTTCTGGAAGATATTGTAAGTGAAGCTGTCAGCCGCATGGACAATAAACGCTGCGGACACGAAATCAAAGTCACAATGCCTGATGATTTTATTATAATACAGGCTGATGCAAAGCTCATGGTGCAGGTAATAATAAATCTCATTGACAACGCAGTTAAGCATACACCCGCCGGAACACTTATTGAGGTTGAGGCGGAAAAACAGGAAAGCTGTGCCGTTTTAATGATACGGGATAACGGAAACGGCATTTCCGACAGTGACAAAGCTCACATTTTCGATATGTTTTTTACCGGTAACAGCAAAGCTGCCGACAGCCGCCGAAGTCTGGGGCTGGGGCTTTCCCTGTGCAAATCCATAGTAGAAGCCCACAAAGGAAAAATAAGCGTTGCAGACAATCATCCCCACGGTACAGTTTTTACTGTCTCATTGCCTGTAGGAGAGGTGGAAATACATGAATAAAGCCCTTATACTCACCGTTGAGGATGACCCTCCGGTAAGAAATCTTATAACAACCACTTTAAAGGCTCACGATTACCGTTATTTAAGCGCCGCAAACGGAGATGCCGCAATCATGCTTGCCTCAAGTCACAATCCGGACATAATACTTCTTGATTTGGGTCTCCCTGACATGGACGGCGTTGAGCTTATAACGAAAATCAGAAGCTGGTCAAATGTTCCCATTATCGTAATTTCCGCCCGAAGTGAAGACGAAGACAAAATTTCGGCTCTGGATGCAGGTGCAGATGATTATCTTACAAAGCCCTTCTCAGTTGAGGAGCTGCTGGCCAGAATCCGCTCAACCTGCCGCCGTCTTGCAGCCGTCAGTACGGACAACGGAGACGCAGTGTTTAAAAACGGAAAGCTCTGCATAGATTTTGCCGCTGGCTGCGCCTATTTAGGCGGTGAGGAACTGCACCTGACCCCCATAGAATATAAGCTGCTGTGCCTACTGGCCAAAAATGTGGGAAAGGTGCTGACCCACAGCTATATAACAGATAAGATCTGGGGCAGCAGCAGGGAAAACGATCTGGCTTCAATGCGTGTGTTTATGGCTTCGCTGAGAAAAAAACTTGAGCAGACGCCAAATTCTCCCCAGTATATTCAGACCCACATAGGGGTGGGGTATCGGATGATAAAAACGGAATAAAACGCCATATAAAATCACCTGTTTGTTAACACAAACAGGTGATTTTAGCATAGTATCAGAATTATAATGCTGAGATTTAATTTTTATGTGCTGCTTCCCAGTATTTTAACGGAATTATAGTTTTAGGCGCTATATCCGGAATTTCGTCTCCGTCGTCATGAAGGGCATATGTGCCGTCAAGCCGCAGCAGCATAATATCGCCCACATTTAACTCAACGGGTAACGCAACTTCTTCGGCGTACACGCTGTCACGGCACAGACATAGTTTTTCATCTTCGGTGTAGAATTTATCTTTCTCCAAAGGTGTAAATATAATTCTCTTCTCGTCCATATCCGTGATTTCCATTTTTATCTCAACATAATCCTTATATTCAGAGCTTTCCGATACATCCTGAGTTTTGCTCAGTTCGTAGTCCTCATATGAGATAGATATGGATTCATAGGGCATAAGAGCATTTGAAAGAATGTGTCCGCTGTCGGCATTTATCATGGTGGTGTCTATGGCTGCCCCGCTGTCTCCCGTAACAAGGGTGCGATTAATATACATAAGTGAATTTATCATAACAAGCGTTGTCATGTTCACCCCGCTTTCCACCATGCTGCCGCTTAAGCTTTTTTCATAGTCAACATGGTAAACCACCTTTGAAAAATCCTCGTTCCATTCTACCGAATTTCTCTCGGAAATCTGCTTGAAGTGTGCTTCTGCGCCCCTGATAAGCTTTTCATTGTTGGCAATGAGATTCTTTTTCTGCTCTTCTGTAACTTTAAGGTACATTCTTCCCTTATCAAACACCATCTCTGTATAGAATTCGTCAGGATTTGCAGGCAGTGTATTATTTTGGCTGTCTATATCCTCAAGCACTTGCTCATATGTAGGTTTTCCTATAAACCACTTGGTTTTTTCATTTAAATTATACTCCTGTATCGGCTCTGCAACTGTGACAGCTTCAGTTTCCTCCGCCTGCGGCTGTTTAACCGTCTGGCATCCGGTTAGAGTCAACACTGCCAGCAAACATAAAAATACCTTTTTAAATTTCATGCTGCACCTCTTTCTGCTAAAATTCTACAGTTTTTTTATAAAGCCTTATTACGAACTCCGCCGCCACCTCAAGATGCTCCAGACTGTCAAGCCGTGCTATATCTCCCTGACTTGTTTTGTGTGCATAGGGTGTCATCATAAACAGAGCTTTTATATGCTCTTTATTGTCAATCTCAATTCTGTAATGAAGTTTCTTTTCCTCGCACAGAGTCAGTCCCTCCTGTGCAGGTGCAGGCGCATCATTTAAGTATGGCTTATCATATACCGCCTTTTTTAGCTCCCACAGATGTCCCTCGTCAGGCGACACATGAATTAGGCATCCGCCTTTTTTCAGAGTTCTTAAATACTCCTCGCCTGCAAAGGGCGCAAAAACATTTAAAATAATATCGCAGCTTTCATTCCCGCATGGCAGCCGATAGGCGCTGGCAACCGCCAGACGGAGATTTTCACCACGCCTGTCGCCCATTTTAAGGGCATCCTTTGAAATGTCAATTCCCACAATGTCAGCGGTTTTTCCCGCTTTAAGGAGAGTTTTTTCCACCTCAGCCGTGTACCAGCATTCACCGCATCCTGAATCTAACAGAGACACTTCAGCGCCGCTGTTTTCAAGAACAGTTTTGCAGATTTCGGCTCTGAGCGGTTCATAATATCCTCCCTCGAGAAAAGCTCTTCTGGAGCGTACCATTTCTCTGTCATCCCCGTGCTGAGAGCCGCTCTGGTGGGAAATGAGCAGATTTACATATCCGCTTTTAGCCCTGTCGAAGCTGTGTCCCTTTGAACAGGCATAGCTTTTTTCATTTTCAGTCAGTACCCCGCCGCAGACGGGGCAGAGAATTTGCGGCATTATCCCGATCCTCCATAAAATAATTCTTTTTGTATTATAACATCTGCCTGCATCATACACAATATTTTCCATTGTGTTTTTTGTTTACGCATTACGACAAAATTTGTCTAAAGCTCATTTCTCAGGTATACTTTAAACTGCGTATATGTTAAAATATCCATGACTTGCGAAAGGAGGCTTCCAAACTTGAGTGCCTTTACTTTGAAAATCATAGCTTTAATATCTATGTTCATAGACCACAGCGCCTTCGTTTTGTTCCTGCATAATATTATTGATCAGGATATGTATATTCTGCTGCGTGGCATAGGCAGGCTGGCGTTCCCTATCTACTGCTTCCTTCTGGTAAACGGCTTCAGACACACATCAAACAGGCAGAACTATGTATACCGCCTTATGCTCTTTGCAGGCATTTCTCAGCTTCCTTTCACCATGGCCTTTAGTGCGGGCAACCACTTCGGGGCGGCATTTGGTGCGCCCGAAATTTCCTTCGGCGGCCTGCCTTATATTGTACTTACGCTCCTTTTTCTTTCCACACAGTTTTTAGGAAGCAGAAAAGTTTCCAACATTTTCACTATTTGCCTGTTTACTCTTTTGCCTGCCTTCAGCCTAAAATTTGGCAGTGTAACCGTGCTTGGCGGAAATTTAAATGTATTTTACACGCTGTCTTTGGGGCTTGCACTTATTTCCCTCATAGATGCGGCAAGGTCAAAAACACTCAGCTCTGCTGTCCTTATACTCTCTGCCATTGCAATGCTCTCTGCACTGTTTATCATTCAGCCACAGGCGGACTACGGTATTACAGCTCTGCTGCTGATCTGTATGCTGTATTTTGCTAACAACAAAAAGAGTGTTCAGGCTCTCGTCATTTGTCTTTGGGCCTGTATTCAATACGGCTTCAAAGGAGACGACCTGATTTTTACTGCGTTTGCCATTTCGGCCGTCATTCCTATTGCCATGTATAACGACTGCAAAGGCCGTTCTCTTAAATATTTTTTCTATATTTTCTACCCTGCCCATCTGCTCCTGCTGGGTCTTTCAGCCTTTGTATTATAACTTGCCATAAACGCATAATTTGTTTGCTTTTTCACATTATCAACACTATTTTTGTATATATCTTGCTGTTTTTTTCAAAACAACGACGCTTTAGCTAATTATCCGTTGACTTTGATTTTTCAGCAGTGTATTATAGATTAGTGTGAATTTTTTAAAAAACTCTTTATGGCGGTGAATATAATGGATAAATTTGAGCTGAAAAGATATATGGACTCCAAGCCCGATGCCAAACTTCGGGATCTGGTCATGGAGCTTTTATATGACGAAATAGTGGGGCTGAAAATTGCTCCGGGAAGTAAGCTCAACGTAAACCAGCTTGCCTCATCTCTCGGTATATCCCGCACCCCTGTAGCCGAAGCCATAACCCGTTTGTCCGAGATTGGCTTTGTAGTAAGTCATCCGGGGCAGTCAGGCAGCTTTGTTTTAGACTTGAATCTCAGGGACATGATCAATCTTTATCAGGTCCGCAACGCAATAGAGAGCGAAGCGGCTGCTCTTTGCGCTCACAACGCTGATGAAAAAGTTGTTCATGAGCTGACAATTCTTGCTGAAGCCTTTAAAGAGAGCGTGGTTAAAAGAGATATACGGGGTCTCAAAGATACGGATATGCCATTCCACAGGCTGATCGTTGACTCCTGCGGAAACCCTTACATAGTGCAGACCTATGAACAGATTCTGCCCAAGCTTATTATGTACCAGTCATCAATGATGGAGTTTGTAGGTCAGCTTGGAAACGAGAGCAATCCATGGCTTCCGAGTGTAAAGTTTAACCACATTTCCGTTGCTGCGGCAATCAGAATGCGTATGCCGGATTTGGCCCGTGCCTCGATGTCTGAGCATGTTGCAACCAGTCTCAGCTTTACCAGTCTTTCAGGTGACACCAACGATCCCTTTTCAGCTTTACGAAACAGATAAAAAAAGTGCGTTAAAAGTCAGCTTTTAACGCACTTTTTATTATTTTTTTAATCTACTCTCTCCGAACCCCAGAAGAACAGCGCAACCGTTCCCGGACCTGTATGGGCGCCTATAGTTGTACCTACATGGTTGATTTCAACCTTGCCGTTGAGTTTAGGGAAGCGAGCCTCAACAAGCTCCGCCACTGCCTTGGCATCCTCGTAACAGGCTGAGTTTGAAATGTAGCACTTGCCGGAATAGTCCGGACCGTCCTGTGCATAGGTTTCCATGCGGCTGACAATTTCCTTTATTACACGCTTTTTGGTGCGAACTTTGTTTCTCGGAATAAGTCTCCCCAGATTGTCCATATTAAGCAGCGGACAGATGTCAAGAAGTCCGCCGAACACTGCGGCAGTTTTTGAAATTCTTCCGCCCCGTACATAGCTTGAAAGATCAGTGGAGAAAAACCAGTGATGAAGTTTAAGCCGGTTATCTTCTATCCACTTTGTCAGCTCATCAAAGCTCATACCCTCGTCACGCTTCGTGGCTGCAGTATCCATCAAAAGTCCGTAGCCTGAGGATGCGCCGAGAGAGTCTATAATCGCAATCTTTCTCTCCGGAAAGCGCTCCCTGATTATAAGGGCTGCGTTTTCGGCAGAATTTATTGTTCCTGATATTCCGGAAGAAAGGCAGACATGAATAATGTCCTTTCCCTCCTGTGCAAACTTGGTGAAATAATCCACATATTCCGAAATATTGACCTGAGAGGTCCGTGTTTCCTCGCCTTTACTCATTCTGGCATAAAATTCATCAAAAGGAACGGTAGCCCCCAGATCGTCCAGATGTTCCTCGCCGCCAAGGGCGTAGTGAAAGCAAACATAATGTATGTCCCGCTCTTCAAAGTGCTCCCGTGTCAAGTCGGCAGTAGAACAGCAACTTAAAATATAATCACTCATGTTTTTTCCTTTCTGCTTGCTTATAGTTTTTTGGTGTGATTTTAGCTTATACCCTTACACCTCTTATTTCAAGCTACTAAGTCTTCTCCTTACTCTACATAAATAAAAGCGGCAGGTAGAGCGCTCTACCTGCCGTATTTACCGCTCTACTAATTGTAGAGCCTTATTTTTTCACATATTTTTTAAACATTTCCGGCCGTTTGCTTATATTACAGCTCAGGAAAACCAGAACCTCTGCCGGAATCGCAATTAGGAAAATCTGCCACGGTGTCTCACCGGGAAGCAGGAAGTACAACGCAATAAAAATCGACAGCACAAAAAACGCTATTATGTATTGCAGGTATTTGCGCTTTCCAAACACACAGCTCAAAACCAGATGAGTAAGCACCGCCACCGGCAGGGCAACCACAAAAGTTTTCCACCATATAATGTCGTACAGCCACAGACACACGAAAACTGTCAACGCCAGAGTCCAGACACCCAAAATGGATATAGCCATTATCATGTCTGCCTTATAGCTTTTTTCTTCATTTATCGGAGACTGAGGTTTTTTCCACGCACTGTTATCTGAAAGTATGCTGTCAACGCTCACTCCGAACATTTGGCTCATCTGCGTCAGTACATAGGCATCGGGAATCGCCTCTCCACGCTCCCACTTGGAAATCGTCTTATCCGAATAATTGAGCGCCGCCCCCAGCTCGGCCTGAGTCATACCCGCCTCCGTCCTGAGCTTAATTATGTTACTGGCTGTAACCAGTTTAAGTTCTGATAACTCCATCTATACTCCTTAACAAGAAATGATATTAGCTATATATCTAATTCATTTTAATAGAGTTTACACCATCCGTCAAGAGCTAACCTATATTTTTACAGCAGCTTTTCCTTCCATTCACTTTCCCTGAAGCCTGTAAGGATTGCCTGTTCCGTCACCGCAAGCGGTCTCTTGACCAGCATACCGTCAGATGCCAGAAGCTTCAGCTGCTCATCCTCGCTCATTGAGGGCAGTCTGTCCTTCAGCTTCATTTCCTTATAAAGCAATCCGCTTGTGTTAAAGAATTTTTTCAGCGGCATTCCGCTTCTGCCGTACCATTCCTTCAGTTCCTCGTAGGTAGGGTTTTCCTCTTTAATATTACGGTCAGTATACTCAATCCCGTTTTCATCCAGCCAGTTTTTGGCCTTGCGGCAGGTCGAGCATTTTGGATATTCAATAAACAGCATAGTACTAAACTCCTCTCCTGTATTTTATCAAAAAATATTTTTTTAGTAAGTAGGCAAAACCTGAAATTTCCCCATTGCACATATTTTTTTCAAATGCTATATTTGTCACGGAGGAAATTTATATGAACACTTGTAACTCTAAAATAAAAAAAATTCTGAAAACCTTCTTCAAGCTTCTTCCCTTTGCCTTAACGCTGGCAGCACTGTTGTGGTTCATGGTTTTCGGGCGTGAAATAAGTCTTGAGGACATTATAAACTATTCACCGAAAGAACCTATGGCTGCCGCTTTTTTCATATGGGGTGCATATATCATCAAAAGCCTTTCCCTTATGTTTCCTTTGAAGCTTCTGTTTCTTGCCTCCGGCAGACTCTTTTCAATGAGCGCAGCTTTGCTTGTGAACCTTACGGGAATGTTTCTGATTTTAAATCTGCAATATTTTATCGGCAGATTTTCCGGCAGAGATCTGACCGCCGGTCTTATCAGCAAGTACCCACGGCTTCAGTATATACGAGAGGAGCGAAATAATAACACCTTTTTCTTCTCCTTTATAGTAAGAGCAATGGGGATTCTTCCCTGTGATATTTTAAGTCTCTATCTTGGCAATACCCGTATGCCCTATCTTCAGTACATAGCCGGTTCCATGCTGGGCTTTTTCACCGATATATGCTTTACCACTCTTGCAGGTCGGTATCTTAATACGCCCGGCTCGCCATGGTTTTGGCTTACCATAATTATCAATGCCTGCGTAAGCCTGATGTTTATACTCATATACTCGCTTTACAAAAAGAAGCACCGACAAAAAATCTGAGTTTATAAAAAGTCCGGA
The DNA here is from genome assembly GCA_029264685.1 of Candidatus Limivicinus sp. GTDB lineage: Bacteria > Bacillota > Clostridia > Oscillospirales > Oscillospiraceae > Limivicinus. Next base: position 27,111 of record JARHZW010000028.1, on the reverse strand, counting down.
GTATAAGCTCCGGACTTTTCGTTTACTTATTCAGCTTGGCAAGGGTTTTCTCCATAAACCTGTCATTAAATACAATGCAGCGTTTATGAGTTCCTCTGCCTATAAGCTCATCTCCGGCATAAGCCTCAACCTTAAAGGTGAGCATTCTTTTTTCCACAGCTGTAAGCTCCACCTCTGCACGGACAGTCATTCCGACGGGAGTTGCAGCCAGATGCTCCACATTCAGCTCAACGCCTACTGTTCCCTGCCCATCTTCAAGACATGGCGCAACAAGCTCCATTGCTGCTTTTTCCATAAGCGCAATCATGCTTGGGGTTGCGTACACTTCCAATGCTCCGCTGCCAACGGCAGCAGCAGTATTATCATGGACAACCTCAACCTGAGCGCTGCCCTTCATTCCCACTGTAATTTCGCTCATTTAAGTGCCTCCTTTATTACGCCTGCGAGTCTGCGGACACCATCAACCAGTTTTTCATCTGTAGAATTGGAGTAATTAAGACGCATACAATGTTCGTTTCCTCCGTTGGGGAAGAAGCCCGAACCCGGAACAAAGGCAACCTTCTGTTCCAGTGCTTTCAGCGCCAGATCTCTTGTGTTTACATATTCAGGCATTTCTACCCATGTAAACAATCCGCCGTCAGGATCTGTAAACTTTACCTCTTCAGGGAAAGTCTCCCGCATGGTGTTAATCATAAGCTCGCATCTGTGTTTATATATAGGCCTTATGGCCTCAATGTGCTCGTCAACATCGAACATATCCAGATATTTTGAAACAACCATCATATTCAGGGTAGAGGTCTGCAAAACAGCGGCCTGAGTGATGAGACTCAATTTCTCCATAATTTCGGGTGATGCGCAGATCCATGCCAGACGGAAGCCCGGCGTAAGAATTTTGGAAAAAGTGCTGAAATACATCACCAGTCCCTTGGTGTCCATGCTCTTTAACGCCGGCATGGCCTCTCCCTTAAAGCGCAGCTCCCCGTAGGGATTGTCTTCAACAACAGGAATTTCATATTTGTTGATTATTTCCATAAACTGCTTTCTGCGCTCCATAGGCCATGTGCGGCCGCTGGGGTTCTGGAAATCCGGGATAACATATATCAGCTTGACGTTTTCCGTAGTTGCAAGAATTCTGTCCAGCTCTTCCATGATAAGGCCGTCACCGTCAGTGGGGACCTCAACAAAGTTGGGCTGGTAGGCATTAAAGGCGTTGATTGCGCCCAGATAAGAGGGGCTTTCCATAAGCACCACATCTCCTGGATTCAAAAACAGTTTTCCGCAGAAATCCAGCCCCTGCTGGCTTCCCGCCGTAACAAGTATGTTTTCAGCTTTTGCTTTAATTCCGTTTTTCTTTCCTATTCTGTCGGCTATCTGCTCCCTGAGATGATACCATCCCTCAGTCTCACCATACTGAAGAGCCGTCCGGCCTTGCTCATCCATTACAGCGTTAAATGCAGTTCTGATATCCTCAACCGGGAACAGCTCAGGTGCAGGCAGTCCGCCGGCAAATGATATAACGTCCGGCTGTGCAGTGACTTTCAATATTTCTCTTATATCGGAAGCTCTCATTCCGTCCATTCTATCAGCAAATTTTAACATGTCTATTCCCTCCTGTAATAGTAATTGAACAATTTATACCACAATTTTTGCTCCATGTAAATATTTAAATCGCAAAAGTTTTCCATTTTTTGTTGTTTCTTTTGTGTTAATTTTGCTACAAAACCTTCTTTATTCATATTTTGGAACATAAATTGACTGTTTTTGCCTTTGCTAAAGTAAAAATAACGGTAAACGCTAACCGTATAGGCGATTTTTTCATTTTCGGTATTTATGTATATACATTCGCATGCAAGTGTTAGGTCTATGAAAGTGTCTTGGACTGTGTCAGCCCTCCATAATGTGCATTGACCTTATTCCCCTGTCTTCGATTCTTTCTGCAATCTCAAAGGCATGAGGTTCCAGATAATCCCAGTTGCCATCGCTTAATCCTTGTTTATGAAGCTCCTTTATAACTGCTGCACAAATATCCTCAACCACACCTGATTTTGTTACCTTCCCTGTTTCGTCGTTGTCACCCAAAAGCAGGAATTCCAGCGGCTCACGCATATCCCTCAGTACATTCAGTTCGTCCATTCCTCTGAACATCCATTTATAATAAGGGCTGTGTTTTTTATTGAGCAGATATATCATCTCTCCTGCGGCTTTCACGAATTCTCCCAAAGCCAGCATGGCTGCCCCGTCCTGACCTCTCCTTATACATCTTGCATAGTTATACTGTCCTGACTGCGCCATAATCGCCGCCCTTGCAGACAGTTTCTTTTTCCACGCATCATCCGGCATACCGTACAGTATTTTTTCTCTCTCCGCCGTAAAAACGCCTAAATCGTCACGCCAGACCTGACCGTTGGCAGCCTCCGCAAGTGCGCTTTCCGGTGTTGCAACCCATTGTTCAAGGCTTTTAGGGGCTCCGGAAGAGCCTGTATAGCGGCGGTAGAAAAAACCTATGCGTGACACGCCTCTTCCTCCGCCAAGTGCGCTGTTCTGCTGTGCAGCTTCCAGAGGCAGCTGCCTGTATGCTTTGGCCAGCTCAATGCCTGTAACGATGTCGTCCTCGTCAGTTATCCACAGGCAGAAGCCCTTTGTGAAATCATGGTCTCTTGAAATTTCGTCGTCATAGCCATAGCACTCGGACCCGTGACCTGCAAGACCTACGGCGATTCTGCTTTCAAATTCGGGAAATTTTCTTCTTAGCATTTCCCTGCCGTATTGCTCATAAAAGGCCTTTGCCTCTTCAATTCCCTTCATATATCCGTTCTGCCCTTTCTCTCAATTCTTTTGCGTACATAAAATACCCGAAATAGTCAAAAGCAGGTATGCATTTGGTAAGGGTAAATGCGTGGTAGCCGTCAAACTTCACCTTTGGGCAGTTCAGCAGTTCCCATGCCTCTTCCATACATTTTTCCACACGCTCATCCTCGTTATCAAGCTGAAAATAAACCTCCGCAAGATTGCACAGGCTGGCGGCCATATCATTTTCATTGCCTTCCATTTTTTCCAGCAGCCTGAGTGCCGATTTAATATATTTTTCCGCCTGCTCATACTGACCCATATCCTCATAGCTGAGAGCCATATTGTTATATAAGCCTGCAAACCTGTAATCCGTTGGGGACAGCTGCTGGGAATACACTCGGCTCACATGAATAAACATAGGGATTGAGTTCTCAGGCTCTCCAAAGCATTTTAAAGTTGTGGCCGCATTTAAAATCACTGTAGCTCCGGAAATGGTCCTTCCCATACCGTGCTCCCCAATCAACTTCAGCCCGTCGTTTACAGCAGTGATTCCCTTTTCCCTGTTTCCGCTTCGGCGGTGAAAACCCATAAGCTCGCTTAAAATACTAAGCTCAGAACGCCAGTCCCCTATTTCCCTTGACAGTTCAAGCTGCTTGTCCAGAAATTCTCCTGCCTGCTGAATTTTATTTTCTGCAAAAAATCCGTCCAGCTGCTTTATAAGCTCCGGCATATTAAGGCTCTTTTCCACAGGCTCCGTATCATGCCTTCCCGTAAATGCCGAACAGTCAAAAGGGCAGGCAGGTTCAATATAGTCCATTTTTTTGCTCCTCTCTTGAAAGGAATGTGTTTTTAAGTGTATAATATCATAAACCGGAATAAATGCTAACATAAATTTTACATGGAGGCTATTGCATGAGCAACAGATTAGCAAAAGAAACTTCACCTTACCTTCTTTCCCACGCTGAAAACCCTGTGGACTGGTTTCCGTGGTGTGAAGAGGCTTTCGATAAAGCCAAAGCTGAAAACAAACCTGTATTTTTGAGCATTGGTTATTCCAGCTGTCACTGGTGTCATGTGATGGCGGAAGAATCCTTTGAAAATACAAAAGTGGCCGAAATTTTAAACCGCTTTTTCGTCCCCGTCAAAGTTGACAGAGAAGAGCGTCCGGATATTGACAGTGTTTATATAGAGGTATGCACTGCTCTCACAGGCGGTGCAGGCTGGCCCTTGACCGTAATAATGACCCCTGACCAGCAGCCTTTTTTTGCAGGCACCTATATACCTCGGGAAAACCTCGGAAACCGGATGGGGCTTGAATCTCTTCTGCTTTCCGTTGCAGATATGTGGATAAGCCAGCCTGAAAAGCTTTTTAAGACCGCCTCTGAGATAACGGGCTTTCTCCGGAAAGGCGAAAATATCAAGGAGCTTCAGCCGGATCAGGATTTTCTGCACAAGGCGGTTGAGCAGCTCTTTGCTTCATATGACAGCGAATACGGCGGCTTCGGTTCTTCTCCCAAATTTCCCACACCCCAAAACCTTATTTTTCTGCTTAGATATTCAAAGCTCTCAGGTGATAAGAAAGCACGGCAAATTGTGGAGCACTGCCTCCGTCAGATGTACAGGGGCGGTATTTTTGACCACATAGGCGGTGGTTTCTGCCGCTACTCAACAGACAGAGAGTGGCTGGCGCCTCACTTTGAAAAGACGCTGTACGACAATGCCCTTCTGGCCTTCTGCTACACGGAGGCGTACCAGGAAGGCCGCCTGCCGCTATATAAGGAGGTTGCAGAACGCACCCTCGACTACTGTCTCCGTGAGCTGAAAAGTCCGGAGGGGGCTTACTACAGCTCTCAGGATGCAGACAGCGACGGAGTGGAGGGAAAATATTACCTTTTTACCCCCGACGAAGTCAAAGCAGTTTTGGGAGACGACGCAGGACGCCACTTCTGCGAATGCTACGACATTCTGGACGAAGGAAATTTCCAAGGAAAAAGCATTCCCAACCTGCTTATAAATCAGCGCTGGCGTATTCTGCCTGATGGATATGACCATTTCAGAGACTTGCTCCTTGAATACCGAGCCCAACGCTGCCAACTTAAAACCGACGAGAAAATTTTGACCTCATGGAACGGTCTTATGCTTATGGCCCTTTCAAGAGCTGCCAGAGTCTTTAACTCCTCCCGCTATCTTTCCGCCGCACTGGAGCTTAAGGATTTTCTTCTCAGAAAGGATAAGGAGCTTTCCTCCCTTACCTCCTGCTGCACTCATGGTCTGAAAAAGCACCCTGCCACGCTGGACGACTATGTATTTATGGCTCTCGGACTTCTCGAACTGTACGAAATCAGCTTTGATGTTGACCTGCTCACTGCCGTCGGCACTCTGGCAGAAGAAGTCATAAAGCAGTTTGCTGACGGAAAGGGTGCATACTTCCTCTCATCAGTAAAAGCCGAAAAGCTCATCAAGCGCCCCATGGAGCTTTTCGACGGAGCCATGCCCTCCGGAAACGGGGCTGCCGCACAGCTTTTTGATATGCTTTTCCGCCTCAGCGGCGATATACGCTGGAGAGACGCTCAGGAAGCGCTGCTGAAAGTTCTCTGCGCTCACAGCGAAAGATACCCTGCCGGCTGCCCCTTTGCTCTCTGTTCCCTGTTGAGTCTGCTCTACCACACAAAGGAGCTGCTGTGTACAGCCGAAGTTCTTCCTGAGGCTTTGGAAAATATAATGGGTATTTACGAGCCGCAAATGACTCTACTGTTAAAAACTACGGAAAACAGCGACGCTCTGGCCTGCTTTGCCCCTTACACAAGAGATATTAAGTCCGACGGCAGCGGCTCATATCTGTATATTTGTTCGGGTGGGAAATGCTCTCTGCCCTATTCTTTGGATTAAACAAATGAAAAATCCCGGTTCAGTTTGTCTGAACCGGGATTTTCAAATTTTGAATCAATAAGAAACTTACTGAAGTCTCTCCAGATAGTCAACGATCTTTCCCACGGTAAGCAGCTCTGCTGCATCATCGTCGGAAATACTTATGTTGTAGTCGTCCTCGAGAGACATAATGAGTTCAACCACATCCAAAGAGTCTGCACCCAGATCATCAACAATGTTGGTCTCCATTGTTATGGTTTCGGGGGCAATTTCAAACTGACTTGCAAGGGCTTCTCTTACTTTTTCAAAAACCATTTTTGATTCCTCCACAGGTTTATTCCCATTAAGCATTAAGGCTCAGTCATGAATTTCAATTCACGCCGTCTCTCTCCTGTTAGTGGAGAGAGACGGGTGAAAGCTTTGTCCTTAACTCAGGACCACTCACGGCTCTGAGGCTTGTTTGAGTTCTGCTCGCTTTTCACATAGGATACCACTACACGGCGGTTAGGTTCAACACCTGTAGAGCTGGTGGTGACTCCCTCGTAGTTCTGAAGAGCAGTGTGGATAACATGGCGCTCATAGGAGTTCATAGGCTCCAAAGCCATGCTGCGCTTATACTTAATTGCTTTCTCGGCCATTTTCTCTGCAAGGCGGGTAAGAGACTCCTCACGCTTTGCACGGTAGTTTTCCGCATCCACACTGATATGCAGGTGCTTCTCACTGCCGTGATTTACGGAGTAGTTTGTAAGGTGCTGAATGGCATCCAGAGTTTCGCCTCGGCGGCCTATGACGGCACCCATGCCGTTTCCGGCAAGATTGACATTGATACCGCCGTTGTCACGGTAGCTCATTTCAATCTCGGCCTTAACCCCCATGTGCTCCAGAAGACCGGAGATGAAAGTGCGTACTGCCGTGAAATCTTCATTTTCGTCTGCAGTTTCAGTCTTCACAGGGGAAACTTCCTTTACCTCTGCAGCTTCGGCAGGCTTGCTTGCCTGAACCTGAGGCTCTTCATCCTCAACTTCGTAGCTGACACGGATAAGAGCCGGTGACGCACCTATTCCGAAAAATCCGTTTTTGGCACGTTCAACTATTTCAACCGACACGTCGTCCCGCTCAAGACCCAGTTCAGCCAGTGCGGCGGAAACGGCATCTTCCTCGGTGCGTCCTGTCTTTTCCAAGGTTTTTATCATATTTTAAGCTCTCCTGTTATTCTTCGGAAATTCCGTCCTTTTCAGCTTTATCAGCTGAGGAATTACCGGTACTAACGCTGTTAATTGCAATTTCGTCCTCCATAGAATCGTCTATGGAGCTGCCGTACTCAGACTCTGCGGCTGCTGCGGCAGTGGCATTCTCAGCGTCTTCAGGGTTTGTGAAGCGGTCGGGGACGTAGGCACGGCCTCTGGCATAGCGGCGGTTACCCACCTGAGAAGCAGGCTTCTCCTCTTCTTTTATGCCTAAGCGCTCACGCTTTTCAGCTCTCTCAGCCTTTTCGGCAGCTGCTCTGCGCTCCTCGTTTTTCTGTTTTTCACTTGCCTGTATTTTCTTTTTGCTCGTATTGGTGTTTTTCTCGGTCTTGCCTTCAGCTCTCAGACGCTCGGTTTCAAGGCGCTTTGCCTCCAGCTCCATCTCTCTTGCGCTGCGGGCGGCACGGCGTGCCTCATCTTCCTTATCAAGCTGTTTCTGGTAAATCTTGGTAAGGACGAAATCTCTTGCCATACCGAACATACTGTTGGCTATCCAGTAGATACCCATAGCAGCAGGCATAACAAAGCAGATCCACACGGACATGAGAGGCATCATAAGCTGCATACCTGCCATGGAGTTCTGAGCCTGATTGTCTGCCTGAGGGGTAGACATAGAGCTGATCTTCATTGACAACCATGAAAGGAAGGCAGATACAAAAGGTATCAGGAACAGCCCCAGTGCAGGAAGCCAGATGGCGCTGTCGCTCCAGTCGGTTTTCCACAGGAAGTTCCACTGAGGCTGATCGCCCAGATTCATTCCAAGGAAGCTGAAGTCAACATTCATCATGTTCGGGTCCCATTTGTCAGCGAGAGCCGCTGAAATCTCATCCCAATGGAAATGGCTGAGTTTAGCCAGGGCAATTTCCTCATAACCGGGTCTTACACCGGTAAGAAGTCCGGCGCCGCTGAAGTACTCTGAAAGAGCAGCCACGAAGTCCTGTGCCACAAACATCATACGGGTCAGAGGCTGACGGATAACGCTGTAAAGTGCTATCAAAATAGGGAAAGGTATAAGAGACCAGAGGCAGCCGGACATGGGGTTTACGCCGGCTTCTTTATAAAGCTTCTGCATCTCCATGTTAAGCTTTTGAGGATTGCCCTCGTGTCTCTTCTGCAGCTCCAGCATTTCGGGCTGCAGGCGGGTGGAACGCATCATGCTCTTTTTGCTCTTAGCCATAAAGGGGGTAAGGATAAGGTTTACAAGAAGGGCAAACAGCATGACGGCGACGCCGTAGTTTCCGGTCAGCTCATAGAACTTGACCATCAGCCAGGCGAAGGGTTTAGTAATTGCTACCCACATAGATAACTCCTCAAATAATCTTTAGTCTTTTTAGGCCTATGCCTTAGGGGACGGGGTCATACAGCTGTCTTTTCCCCTTATAAAAAGGGTGGCAGCAGCAGATACGCTTAAAGGCCAGCCAGCCCCCTTTAAGGGCGCCGTACTTTTCAATGGCCTCCAGAGCGTATTGAGAGCAGGTGGGTATAAAACGGCAGCATGGCGGCCGGTTAGGAGAAATATTGCGGCGGTAAAACCTTATGGCGGAAAGCATGAATTTCTTCATGTCTCCGCCTCCAGAAGTCCCAGCTCCTTACAGGCATTTATAAAATCCCCGTTAAGCTTTGGATATTTCGCCTCAACACATCTCCTGCGAGCCACTATCACGATGTCAAAGCCGGTCCTCATTTCCGGAAGCTGCAATCTGTAGACCTCCCTGAGCCGTCTTTTAGCTCTGTTTCTTGTCACCGCATTGCCTATTTTTGTGGAAACAGTATACCCCACACGGTTATAACCGTACGGGTTGCGGCGGCAGTACATAACCAGACAAGGTGTGACTGCGTTTTTACCACGGGAGTAAAGACGCCTGAAATCGCTGTTCTTTTTTAAAGTATACAATACGTTCAAGCCTTTCACACCTCCATGTGGCTTTCAAGCCTCCGTTTTATCCTCGACAAGCACCTAAAGGGCGGATCTCTCCGCCCTAAAAATATTCTCGATTGACCTGCTCACCGGGCTTTTCTTAGTAGCTGAGCTTTGCTCTGCCCTTAGCTCTGCGGCGAGAGAGAACCTTACGTCCGTTTGCGGTGCTCATTCTCTTGCGGAAGCCGTGCTCTTTTTTGCGCTGGCGCTTTTTAGGCTGGTAGGTACGAAGCATGTCATGTACTCCTTTCAGATTTGATACTCAACATCGGAAGCGGAAGCCACCGAAGCAGTTGACAAAAAATAATCACTCGACGGCATTCGCCGCCGAGTGTTGATTATACCCTATGTATACCCTGTCTGTCAACAGTAATTTGAAAATTTCAGGCTTTTACAAGGTCTTTTGCCTGAATATACTTGTCAAGAGGCTTATATAGCAGGGCAAAGATCACAAGGCATATGACCATGTCTATGAGCATATAGCTGCCGTTGTAAATAAGAGAGAAAGTCCACGGGCTGCCCCAGACAGTTCCGAAAAGCTCGGTAGGCTCATTGATGGCGTAAATAGTAACACCGCTTATGTAGTGGATAAGGAATCTTGCAATGCAGCCGATAGTAATTCCTGCGAAAATGCCTTTTCCCTTGCCTCTGAAGAGTCCGGCAAGGCCCAGAGGCGTAAACGCAACCAGGTAGTCAAGCAGCATGCTCTGCCATCCCCATGCTATAGCCCCGTCAATAAGCATCTGGAGCAGGCCGAACACAAAGCCTTCTAGCAGACCCCAGCCAAGTCCCCAGCGAAGAGCGAACACAAATACAGGCACCATTGCAAGGTCAATGGAACCGCCGTTAGGCAGCTGGAAAAGCTTTACTGCGTTGAGCACCATGGCAAGTGCCAGCATGACTGCGCCTTCGCAAAGGGCTCTGACTTTCATTCTCGAGTTTTGTTTCATTTTTTCTTTACCTCCAATTTTTCAGGAAACGAAGGTCGATAAAAAAACGCAGGCTCAATTCCGAACCTGCGTTAAAATACCGCTCTCTGTTCCTACGCCGGCATTACCCGGATCAGGTTCAATGGTTTCAGAGCTCACTTACTCTGTCTCAGCCGGGAGAACCCAGCGCCCACACGGATATATTATGACTAAATTGTAAATTTGTCAATCAAAACTTTTGGCTGTCCACACACTATGCCCAAGTTTAATTGTTTTTCCTTTATGAATTTATCTTATCTGCATATTCTTTGAAAAAACGATTTCGGGACAGGTAACGCATAAGGGGCAGGCCGATAACAAAAAGAACTACAGCCTCTCCAATTCCCACATACAATGCGTTCATTGCGAACACTCCAAAATTTTCAATTATGTGCACTCCAATATATGCCTCTGTTATCACGGCTCCCACCACAACGGCGTTAAACAGCACGGGCATAAGGCAGGCCAGAATGCTGTTTTTCATACTCTGACCGTGCTTACCTATGTAAGCTGTCAAAAGACCTGCTGCCAGGGTGGCAAGTGAACCGAAAATAATGTCGAACACATTACCCGTCAATACATTTGCAATGGCACAGCCTATAAACAGTCCCCACGCACTGGAAGGGATAAAGAAAGGCAGAATACACAGCACTTCAGAAATGCGAAGCTGAATTGCACCGTAGCTCAAGGGTGCAAGCATCATTGTAAGTGCAGCATAGGCAGCGCCTATAACGGCAGCGGCGGTGACGGAACGGGTTTTGAATTTTACTTTTTTCATATTGGGGTGATACCTCCATTTTTTATTTTTCGCAGGGTGTGGAAACCTGCGGATTAACATATCAGCTGCGGGAATTATTTCCCTCATGCTCTTCACGGCTGCGCAGTGAAAACTCACATCCGCAGTAAAGCTGACGATACAGGCCGTACATCTGGCAAAGTTCTATAGAACGGTTTTCACCGTTTCTCTTTTTGAAATCGGAAGGCAGCCATTTAACGCCCACGGCCTTGCCTATATCTTCGCCCAGACTGTTTATTAAAACCGCATCCTTGTGGCGAGACAGGGTTAGCGTGGAGCAAAAATAGTCAAACCCCTGCCGCTTTGCAATCTCTGCCGTCTCCATAAGCCGTAATCGGAAGCATTTCGCACAGCGTGCGCCGCCTTCAGGTTCGTTTTCAAGGCCTTTCACAGCATTGTAGTACTCCTCACTCCGATACGGTGCTCCAAGGATTTTGACCTTATCTGCAAGCCCCATTTTTTCAACCAGCTCCCTAAGCGTGTCGAAGCGCTTGTTGTACTCCTCAAGAGGGTAGATATTGGGGTTATACCAGAGTATGCTGACATCAAAATATTCGGTTAAAAACTCAATACAGGAACTGGAGCAGGGACCGCAGCAGCTGTGGAGCAGGAGTTTTGGTCTGCTTCCTCCGGCGTTTTTTATTATGCCGTCCAGTTCTCTCATATAATTTCTTCTGTTCATACATTTCATTATAACACAGTCAATATAAAAAAGCTATATTTTCTTGACGGAGCTGTACTAATGGTATATTCTATTACATATAATTTGAAAGGTAAGAAATTTTATGGACAGCCGTACAAGCAAGAAAAACTACTATCTGGATATTGCCGACCGTGTTTTAGAGCGTTCTACCTGCCTGCGCCGCAAATACGGAGCTATAATTGTTCTCAATGACGAAATAATTTCAACAGGCTATAACGGTGCACCCCGTGGCAGAAGGAATTGCTCCGATCTGGGCTACTGCACAAGAGAGAACCTGAAAATTCCCTCCGGTGAGCGCTATGAGCTTTGCCGCAGCGTTCATGCCGAGGCAAACGCCATAATCTCCGCCTCCCGTCGGGATATGATAGGCTCAACCCTCTATCTTGTAGGCAGAGACGCAAGGACAAATGAACTTCTTCCTGAGGCTACCTCCTGCTCCATGTGCCGCCGTTTGATTATAAATGCGGGTATAGAGAAAATCGTTATCCGCCGTACCGACACGGAGTATGAAACCGTCCCGGTAAGCGATTGGATAGAGAAAGACGACTCAATTTCTTCTCTCTAATATTCATTTTATGGTCCTGTGTCTATTGTACCGTTTAAAAAAGCATGTTACAATATAAACAATTCAAAACGGCTTTAACACATTATTATACATAAGGAGGACCTTAAATGAGCAGCAATCTAATCTATTGCTATTCCGGTACAGGCAACTGTCTGGACATAGCGAAGAACATCGCAAAAACATTGGGGGATACCGACATTGTTATGATGAGAAGCGAGCCTCAAATCACAATGGCAAGGAAAGCCGAGAGAGTAGGCTTTGTATTCCCCTGCTACGCCGGCGGTCTGCCGGGTGACGTGGAAAAATATGTCCGCAACGTCACTCTGAGCTGTGACACCTACACCTTCGGTGTGGTGTGTTATGCAGGCTATCCCGGAGTAGGCATGAGCATCATTGACGACATTGTAGATCTGGATTACTGGGCCGGTATTTCCCACCAGAGCGCCTGCATCTGGCTCATGCCCCACGGCATGATGATGCCGCCGATGAGCGTCAAATCCGCCCAGAAGCGTTCCGAAAAGTTCGCTCAGCAGGTGGCAAATGACGTTCTGAACAAGAAGAAACTGGAAAAGCATCCCGGAAAGCCGCTCTTTAACCTTGTGGAGAGCAAGGCATGGCCTGTAATGCTGAAATCCAAGGCGAAAAAGCTCACCGTTTCCGACGCCTGCATAAGCTGCGGTCAGTGTGAAAAAATCTGTCCCCGCCGCAACATTCAGCTTGTTAACGGTATGCCGAAATTTGGAAATAACTGCATACAGTGCCTAAGCTGTCTCCAGTATTGCCCCCAGAAGGCAATCCACATGGGCGGTCTTACCAGAAACCGTGCCCGATACCATAACCCCAATGTTGCAGCTGTGGAGCTTATGGAAAAAGTAATCCATGTAAATTAAACAAAAAGTTAAATCCGGTTCCGAAGTTCGGAACCGGATTTTTTCATCTGCTTTTAACCTGCATTTTTTCATGAATGAATTTTCCTGATATGACTATAAGTACGCAAAGCAGGATATACAGCAGCGGCACAAATTCATAGCTTCTGAAGTAGTGTCCGAAAACTTCTATAAGCTTTATATCCGTAATTTTCCACTGGCTTATAAAAGTTCCCGGAAATATCAGCGATATCTGAGATAAAGCCCTGTTTTTCGGCGGCATATACAGCATAGTTCCGAGAACCAAAATTGCTGCTGAACATCCCAGCGACGCTGTTGAATTACGGATGCAAAGGGAAAGCAGCATTGCAAACACCCCGCAGAATACCACCGATACCAGTATGCACAATTCTGCTATAATTACCATCTCTCCAGCACTTATGTTCCCCGGATAAGGATACAGCAGATCCAGATCTGCGCTAAAACCGCCTGCTCCAAATGCACCTAAAGTTATAGGGATTGTTATAACCGATACAACAACAGCCGTCAGCACTGCAAGGCTTATTCCCGCCCAGATTTTCGCCCGGTAAATTTTAGTTCTGCCGTGAACTGAACTTAAAATCAATGCATCCGTTCGCTTGTTGTTTTCTTCGGAAAAAATCCCCGCAAGGCACACAGTAATTCCGAACATAAGTATAAATCCGGCTGAAATATGCTCCGTTAATATCTCGCCCCATCCCTCTGCATACCGAAACACCGCCGGTTCGCCTTTTTCTGCAACCTGATTTTCCCAGTATTCTATTTCATCATCCCGCAGCCTGTATAAATCATACAAAGCCATTCTTTTTTCTCTGCTTTGTCTGTAAAGCTCATTTTCGTCTACATCCCAGTTTACTATCTCCGACTTATTCATACCGCCGTGCTGCAAAATATAATTGAATATAGGGCTGTAGGGTCTTGCATAAGTCTGGTATTCATCACTGATTATATAATTATCAAGCCCTGCGGGAATTTTTCCGTATGCTTCCACTGTCTCTTCAAGCAATTTTTGGTCTATGGCTCGTCCGTCCAGAGCTTTTGCATAGTTTATATCCACCTCATCCACATTAAATGTACCCATAACACATGTTAAAAGATAGAGTGAGATACATATAATGAGAGTTATTGCATTTGTCTTCCTGCTTACAAGTTTCTTAAACTCATACCTGTACAGTCTGCCGAAATCTCTCATTGTTCAAACTCCTCCATGTAAAATTGCTCAAGGTTTCCCTTATCCCCGCTCCACGGCCCTTCAAATATAACCTGACCTGATTTCATTATAAGCACATCGTCGGCTATGCTCTCAATGTCGGATACTATGTGAGTGGATAAAAGTACCACGCTGTCTTTTCCCAGTTCTTCAATCAGGTTTCTGAACCTGACCCGCTCTTTCGGGTCAAGCCCTGCCGTGGGCTCGTCCAGAATCAGCAGCTTGGGGTCATTTAAAAGGGCCTGTGCAATGCCCAGACGCTGCTTCATGCCGCCGGAATAGCTTTTTATCTTTTTCTTTTCCACATCTTTAAGCCCTACAAGCTCCATAAGCTCTGCAGTTCTGCGCTTTGCAGTCTCTTGGGGAATTCCTTTCAGCGCCGCCATGTACATTATAAAGTCAATTCCTTTGAATTCAGGGTAGTAGCCGAAATCCTGTGGCAGATAACCTAAAATTGCACGGTAATTTTCATCGCCTACATCCACACCGTCAAAGCTGACTGTGCCCTCTGTAGGCTTCAGCACCCCGCACAGCATACGCATCAGGGTGGTTTTGCCCGCTCCGTTTGCACCTAACAGGCCGTGAACCCCCTCATGCAGATTTAAAGAAAGTCTGTCTACCGCTATTTTGTTTTTATAGCGTTTGGTCAGTCTGTCAACTCTAAGCTCCATTTTAATTCCTCCGTTTCTTTTATTCTCTTATAGCATTCTCTTGCAAGCGCCGCTGTGAGCAGGGAAAAAATCAAAAACCTTTCCCCTTCCCCGCTGCTTTGGAAGAAACTGAATATATTTTTTCTGAACGCAATTTCCATGGCTGCTATAATAACGGACACCGTACCGCTGAGATACAGAGCCCCGTTTCCCTGTATTTTCCGGCAAATGAGAAGTCCTGCGGCAGCGGAGAGCATATAGGGGATGAAGATATAGAATACAGAGGCTGATATTCCGCCGCCGGCAAACAGCGACATAAAAATCATCAGAACAAGATTTACCGAGCCTAAAATCAAAAGCTTTGCCATCACTGTAGTTTTGAGATTAAATCTGGTACTCAGCTCCAGCTCCGCCATTCCGCAGCTTTCCGCCCTGCCGCTTTCGCTTATCAGACTTATTGAGAGAAAGGGCACAAGGGCGGACAGCATCCACATACTCTCCTTTGTAACAGACAGGGCAGCAAAGGCAGTGAGAACGAAAATCAATCCGCACAGCAGCCACGTCAGCTTTCTGATATATTTTATCTGAGTGTGCAAAAGTTCAAAATTACTTACTTTTCTCGGCGGAAGATTTCTGACAAATTTTGTCTTTTCCACAGGCTTTGGC
The DNA here is from genome assembly GCA_029264685.1 of Candidatus Limivicinus sp. Lineage (GTDB taxonomy): Bacteria > Bacillota > Clostridia > Oscillospirales > Oscillospiraceae > Limivicinus. The sequence goes on along the minus strand of JARHZW010000028.1, from coordinate 11,825 downwards.
GGTTCAAATCCGGTTTTCAACAGCTTTTTCATTTTTCTATTCATTTATATCCTCCTCTCTCAGAGCTTTCCTGAAGTTTTCCACAGCCTTGGCAGCCTTTCGGTACAGAGAAAATCTGGATATGCCGAAAACTGCGGCAAGAGCGGAAACAGGCACCTCATTAACATATCGCAGAAGCAGCAGTTCCCTCTCCTCCTCCGACAGCCTGCTCAGGGCTTTTTTCACCGACAGGCTCTCTATGGTTTCATCTTCCGGAAAGGGATATGAGAGTTCATCCGGCAGCTGCTCTGTTTTCTTTTTCCTGTAATAATCTATACACAGGTTTCTTGCCGTGGTATACAGATACTGCAAGGCCTTCCCCTGCGCTTTATAACTGTCGCTTTGGAATAGTCTCAGAAAACTTTCCTGACAGATATCTTCTGCCAGTTCCCGATTTCTAAGCTTGTACCAGCAGAACCTGTACAGTTTATCGTACTGCTCTTCTATATCCACTCTCTTGCCTCCCTTCATAAACATTAACGGATGAGCAATTAACAATGTGCGCCTATTATAAAAAAATTTCCCTGTTTCCGCAATTTTCAGAAACAGGGAAATAGTTTTTTACATTTCGCCGTGAGCTTTCAGCCACTCAACTGATTTTTTCAGGGCATCAACCGTTTTTGTCTCCAGAACCACACGGCAGTTATGGTCTTTGGCAAGACTCAAATACTCCTGAATGTCCATCTCACCGTCGCCCAAGGCCCTGTGGACCTTAGTACCCAATGCATCATGCATATGCATATGGTGCAATCTATCCGAGCGTTTCAGTATTTCCGGCTTGTCTATATTATTTACGGCGTAGTCGTGACCTATGTCATAGGTCAGAGAGAAGGCAGGACTTTCCAGTAAAAGGTCAAGAGCGTGTCTTAAAAACGGAAGATCATATCCGTCAGTATTTTCTATGCTGACGTGTATATCTGCATTGCCTATAGCCTCCGTCACCTTGTCTCTGAAAACACGGAATGAGTCCAGATACAGCTGCTCATTTTCGGCGTAAACGTAGGTACGGCGTTCGGGCAGCGTGACATAGATTCCACGGAGCAGGTGCATATTGAGACTGGGAATTTGAAGTTTTTTCGCAAGCTCCACAGTTTTTAACATGGTCTGAGTGTACACCTCTGCAATGCCCTTGTTCACACTGCACGGGTCAAGGGACTCATCTATGTGTATGGTGTAATAAATACCGTAGTCCTTTTTTATTTTTTCCAGCTTTTCAACATCCATGCACTCCGGCTGATATTGGGGAAAGCTCATATTAAGCTCTATGAATTTAAGACCAAGTTTTGAACAAAGCGCCGCTGTGTCCCGGGTACTTTCAAGCTCTATAAGGGTGGGTGCTCCGAATTCAAGCATTGTTATATCTCCTGTTTATCTGAAAATATAGCCCTTCAGCACTTTAAGAGTGTTCCACACTCCGTCTATATGGCTGCGTTCGTAGCCATGGCTTGCGTAGACACCTGCGCCTATAAGGCCGTGGCGTATATCGTATCCTGCTCTCAGGGTTGCCTCAACATCAGAGCCGTAATGGGGGTAAACATCCACTGCATAATCGGCATTTTCACGCTTTGCAGCCTCTATAAGCTCTCCCACAACCTGATAGGAATAGGGGCCGCCGGAGTCCTTGGCGCAAATCGACACCTGACGCTCGGTGCACTTTAATCCCTCGCCTACACAGCCCATGTCAACGCTTATCGCCTCCGTTACTCCCGCAGGGACAGAGGCCGAACCGCCGTGGCCTACCTCCTCATATACCGTGACATGGAGATATACCGCCCGCTCAGGCTCCAGTCCCTTGTCCTTCATATATTTCGCAAGCCCCAGAATTATGCCCACGGAAAGCTTATCATCCAGAAAACGGCTCTTGATATAGCCGGAAGCGGTTATTCTGGTTCTGGGTTCAAAGCAGACAATATCGCCCACCTCTATGCCCAGTGCTCTGGTATCCTCGGCGCACTCCACAGGCTCGTCAATGACCACTTCCGTCGTGTCAAAATCACGCTTTTTTTCGCCGTAGTCACCGTTAACATGCACGGAAGCATTAATGAGCTGGAGGCAGCCCTCAAAGCATCTGCCGTTTCTTGTATAAATACGCAGGTTTTCAGCCTCGGCGTTTTCCGCCCTCATGCCGCCCAAGTTTGTAACTTTAAGACGGCCGTTAGACTTCACTTCCGCTACCATCGCCCCCAGAGTATCCGTATGGGCTTCGAGGAGAAGCCCGTTTTCTCTGTTTTTTCCGCCAAGCTCCACTATAACGCCGCCTTTGGTTGTTATTTCGGCTTTATAGCCCAGAGCCTCAAACTCATTTTTCACCCACTGAGCCGCTTTTTCGGTGTAACCTGAGGGACTGTCTACAGCAAGAAGCTCCACTGCCTTTTCAGCGGCATACTTTGCATATTCTCTATCCATGAATTTACATCTCCCTTTTGTGTTTTCTCCGATTATATCACCTATCTTCATCCATTTCCAGCGATAAAAATTTATAAAATGATTTAAAAATCAATTATTGCGTGCTATACTGTAAGAGGTAAGCTAAGTTTTATACAATCAAAACCAATCATTCTTTCAGGAGGTCAATATGCTTTTCAAAAATGCTAATATTTTTACCCCTGCGGAGGGCTTTGTTTACGGCAGCTTTTACGTTGAAAACGGCCGCTTTGGCAAAATTTTAAATTTTGTTCCCGATGAACAGGGCGAAGACTTAAACGGCGCATATGTTATCCCCGGCCTTATAGATGTGCATAACCACGGCAACAGCAATGCCGACCTGTCCGACGGAGACTACGACGGACTGCTGAAAATGGCAAAGTACCTTGCCTCCGTCGGCGTCACCTCTTTCTCTCCCGCCACCCTTACTCTGCCCTATGAGGTTCTCTCAAAAGCCTTTGCAACCGGCGCAAGGCTTAACAAAGAGCAGCCCAAAGGTGCCTCCCGCCTTATGGGTATGCAGATGGAGGGACCGTTTTTCAACGAGAAAAAGAAAGGCGCTCAGAATGCCCTGCACCTTAGACTTCCTGATTTTGAAGCATTTAAAAAATTATATGATGACTGCGGCGGTCTTATCCGCATTGTAGATGTAGCTCCCGAACTGGAGGGCGCAGAGGAATTTATCCGCAAGGCCAGCAAGCTTTGCACGGTCTCTCAGGGTCACACCGACGCAAACTATGAGCAGTCAAAGCGTGGCTTTGAGGCAGGCGCAAGACAGGTAACTCATCTTTTTAACGCCATGCCCTCCATTCACCACCGCAACCCCGGCGTGATCGGTGCAGCTGCCGAGCGTGACGACATTGTGGCGGAGCTGATTTGCGACGGTCTCCATGTTCACCCCAGTATAGTACGCATGGCGTTCAAGCTCTTCCCCGACAGGATCTGCCTTATTTCCGACGCTCTCCGCTGCTGTGGTATGCCAAACGGCAAGTACGATCTGGGCGGCCAGGATGTATTCCTTGAAGGCGGAGTTGCAAGACTGGCTGACGGCAACATCGCAGGTGCCGCAACCAATCTTTTCGACTGCATGAGAAACGCCGTTTCCTTCGGCATTTCAAAACAAGCCGCTATCAAAGCTGCCACCGAAACTCCCGCAAGGCAGATCGGCCGCATAGACCAGATAGGCACCATTGAGGAAGGCAAGCTTGCAGACTTTGTTGTTTGTGACGAAGATTTAAACCGCAAATCCGTTTACATGGGCGGAGAAGCCCTCTGATTTTATAAAATTAAACTATTCAGGCGATACCATAGATTTTTATGGTATCGCCTTTTTGATTAGACTCTGCATGATTTAAAATACTGTATTCCCCCAGCCCTCACGACTTTATGTAATTTATATTTAATTTTGAGTCATATATACTTGATATTTGGTTTACTATATGCTACTATGCAATCACAGGAAGGAGTTGAGCCTATGTCGAAAAATTTAGCGCTGAAGCTTGCACGGACTAAGAAAGATATGACCCAAAAGGATCTTGCCGAAAAAATCGGTGTATCAAGGCAGACAATCAACGCCATTGAAAAGGGAGAATACAACCCTACAATAAAGCTGTGCCTGAAGATATGCAGGGCACTGGATGCAGGACTTGACGAACTGTTTTGGGAGGATGAAAGCGATGAAGAAATCTAAAAGCAATCTTGATGAAATGCAGGAGCAGAAGCTCTTGAAAATTGAAAAAAACAGTTTCTGGATTTTATTCTGGGGGCTTGCAATTTCCATTTATGTACAGCTTGCCATAGGACACGGAGGCTTTGAGTATATAGGCGGCGAAGCTGTTATTTTGATAGCAGTGTCCGTTTATTTACTTGATGCCTGCATTAAAAACGGAATCTGGGACAGAAAGCTGAAACCGAATTTTAAAACAAACTTAATTTTAAGTCTTGCAGCAGCTCTTTTTGTTGGAATTTTCTGGTTTATAGTCAGCTATTACAGATACCACGCACTTGCCGGTTCATTTGCAACCTTTGCCGTAATGTTTATCTCGGTGGGTGTTTTGACTTTTGCTATGCTCAGTATTTTTTCCGGCATTTACAAAGCCAGGAAGAGCAAGCTTGACGAGAAAGCAGACGAAGAGGAATTTGAGGAATAAGAAAAAGGAAGGTATGTGTTTTCATACCTTCCTTTTTGCGTTATATTTCACTTAATGTGCCTTTACAAGCACTTAATGCGCAGGCACAAACTCGCTCATAGCAGGTTAAAGTCAAAACGCCGTCAGGAATTCTTGTTTTTAAGATGTCCCTCTGCATGGCGCTTTATGGCCTCAAAGCTTTCCTGACTTATATCATGCTCGATTTTACAGGCATCTTCCATGGCCTGAGCCTCGTTTACGCCCAGGTTAACAAGGAAAGCCGTCAGGTGTCTGTGCCTTTCATACATTTTTGCAGCTATTTCCATGCCGCTGTCTGTAAGGCTGATAAGGCCGTCCTTATCCATGGTTATATAGCCGTTTTCACGGAGTCTTTTTGTGGCATAGCTCACACTGGGTTTTGTAACCGAAAGCTGCTCTGCCACATCTATGGAGCGGATATAGCCCTTTCTCTCTTTGAGCATCAGCATAGCTTCCAGATAATCCTCAGACGATTTCTGAATTTTCAAGTTTCCACCTACCTTCGGAATTTAATTAACAGTTTATTGTTATACAATATAACATCACTATGAGTAAAAAGCAAGCACCATGAACCTTCTATTCACGGTGCCTGCTTTTATTTGAGCTCTGCACCGCAGAATTTCACGGCAGCTCTTGCAAGTTCTTCCAAAGAATCAATGTAAGGAATTTGAAGCTTCAGTTCTTTTACGGCAATTGGCAGCTCGGTACAGCCTAATATAAAAACCTCTGCCCCCCGCTTTGCCATGCCTTCCACTGCCGCTTCCATATCCTGACGGTAGCTTTCGGGAGCATTTCCTGCCTTTACGCCATCATATATAACCCGCATGACCGCTTCCTGCTGAAATTTGTCCGGCAGGACATAATCAACACCTGCCCCTTTAAGCGCCGTCTGATATATTCCGGCAGCCAGTGTCCCGTCTGTGGCCAGTATTCCGGCTTTTGCGCCGGAAAACCGCCTTGCGCATTCAGCCGAGCTTATGGCGGGCATATTAAGAATGGGAACGGAGCTTTCCTGCTCAAGTATCTCGGCGAAATAGTATGCAGTGTTGCATGGAATTGCAATGCAGTCCGCACCGCAGGAAATAAGCTTTTTCAGGGACTCCCTCATGGCGGGAAGCGGGTCTTTGCCGCCGTGGAGAATTGCGGCAGTCCTGTCCGGTATGGACGGGTTACTGTCCACATAGACCCGAATATGCTCGCTGTCGCTGTGGGCATCCGTGTTATTCACGATTTTATAAAACAGCTCTGCGGTGGCCATAGGCCCCATTCCGCCTAATATTCCTACACTTTTTTTCATTTTTAATCACTCTGTTCAGCCTTCTCCTGCTCATAGCGGGAGATTTCCTCATCCCACATTTGGCTTAAATATTCTCTGTCTCTGAGGTCGGAAAGTCCTTTCTCGCTGAGAATATTACCAAACCAACGTGACAGCTTTTCCGCCCCCGAAACATTCAAGTGCAGTCCGCCGTCAAAAGTATCACTGTTATAGTCAAGGCCTATTTCGTCCCTGTGCTCCAGAAAGTTTATATAAGTCAGCTGATGCTCATTTGCGTAGGCCTCAACCTGCTGCTCGTATTCATCATACCAGTAGGGGTAAAGACTCGGTGCCTTTACAAGAATAAGCTCTATACCGTTTTCCTCACACAGGGAGCGAATTCCGTCCAGATATGACCAGGCTTTTTCGCTGAATTCATAGTTGCCCAAAGGCTTGCCCTCGGGAACATCCTGCGGAGGACGGACAGCGGTTTTCAGATAAAAACCGTTATATGTCACCGGCTTTGAACGGAAAAAGAACCGGAAGTCCGTGCTTTTTATATCGCTCCAGCGGGAATGATATCGAAGTATGGGGAACACATAATCGAGAAAATGCTCATCCTCCATCATAGAGTCCTGTATAGCCCTGATTTTTGTACCCGACCATTTAAGTCCTTCCAGACTCATACGGTTGTAGGCTTCACGCTTAGGCTGCTCATTTCTGAGAGACAGCACGTTGAACACCACAGCTTCAGGCTTTACATATTTGAGCGTATCCTCCAGAATATAATAGGACTGCCACACATACTGATCCGCACTGCCCCTTATATAGCTGTTTATGCCATATTCCTGCCACAGGGTCACGGGCGAAAAATTGGAATAAACTTCGCAGTCTCCTATAAAAATAAGGTTTAAGTCCTCTTTGTGCTCCTCGTTGTAAAACTCCTTTATAAAAGCTCCTTCAACTACATCATCCACATATTTCGGGGTAAGGAGCCGCTGAAGGAAAAGCAGGCTTAATATGATTATAAGGGCGGAGACAAAAATTCTCAGTCCTCTTTTTTTAGTTTTCGTCATTTCGGCTCCTTAGAATCGGTTGTAAATAAACTGGCTGGAATCATAGCCCACTCCATAAGCGCCCAGCAAAAGCACTATGAGGAAGAGGCCGTACCATATTATGAATCGTTTGGGATAGGAAAGACTTGAAATCCGGTCTCTGACCTTTCCATTTCTCTGTAAAAAGCTAACGGCGAACATAAGCACCACTCCGAAAATCACAATTCCGTAGTCAAGCCCTGTAAGGCCAAGGTTCATAAGTGATCCATCCCACAAAATATGGAAATTTCCCACGGTGAACAGTGAGCCGAAGGCTTTGAACGCTTCCTGCACGGTATAAAGGTCAAACAAATGCAAAAGCCCCACAATAAAAACAGTTCTGAATGACTGGAAGGCTTTAACAAGATTGCCCTTGTATCCGGGGAAACGGGTGTGGAAGCGGTCATACAGCGGTTCCAGCTCTTCCGACACCATAAGCACCGCCCAGTTGAAAAGCCCCCAGAGAATAAAGTTCCAGCTTGCGCCGTGCCAGAAGCCGGTGGCAAACCAGACAATAAATGAGGACAGGTACACAGGCAGACGCTTTCCTATGGCATTTCCGAAGTGGCTTCTGGAAAATCTGGAAAACTTCTGCATCCACTGGCACACGGAAAGAGGATAGAAAATATAGTCTCTGAACCATGTTCCCATGGTGATATGCCAGCGGCGCCAGTATTCTTTCAGGGACTTGGAGAAATAGGGTCGGTCAAAGTTCTCCTTGACCGTAATCCCCAGTGCTTCCGCAATACCTATGGTAATGTCAATTCCGCCTGTAAAGTCGGCATAGAGCTGCACGGCATAAAGTCCGATGGCAAAAAGAACATAAACTCCGTCATAAGTATTCAGGTCGTTTATTAAAAGCTTTACGGCAGGAAGAAGCCTGTCCGCTATAACAAGCTTTTTAAAAAAGCCCCAAAGCACACGCTCCAAACCGTAGCTTAGGGTTTTGGAGTTGTATTCATGCTGTGCGTACAGGCTCTCGCTTAAATCGCTGTATCTGCTGATAGGTCCCTGAACAAGCTGCGGGAAGAAAGACACGAAAAGAGCAAATCTGAAAAAATTCTTTTCTGCCGGCACGGTCTCTCTGTAAACATCTATCAGATAGCCGACAGATTGGAAGGTGTAAAAGGAAATTCCCATAGGGAGAACCAGATCCAGCATAGCAAGCTGTTTGCCATGTCCCGCTGCGGAAATAACGCCGTTAATATTAGAGATAAAGAAGTTTGTGTATTTGCATACGGCAAGAATACCCAGATCCACCGCAAGGCTTAAAAGCACCCAGCGAACCCGTATTTTTTTCCGGCTTTCTTTATACTCTTTCTTCTCTTCTCTTGTAATTTCTGCCTTATGCTCTTTGATATAGGCCTTCTGCCTGAGAAGATTTTTTTCAATCTGAATAGCGATTAAATAAGTAGCCGCCGTAGTTATGAGAATAAAAACAAGGTTCTCAGGGCCTGAGAAGAAATAGAAAATATAGCTTGCCGCAAGCAGCAGAGGCCATTGAAATTTTTTAGGTATAAGATAATACAGCAGCAAAACCGCCGCCAGAAATCCTATAAAAGAGTAGGAGGTAAAAAGCATATATCCTTAGCTCCTGATTGTTTTAGTCCTCGTCCTCAAGACGCTCTATAAGCTCATAAAGAGCCTCGGCGGAATTAAAGTTTTCAGGAATAATGTCTCTGGCGGTTATGGACACATCAAAGCTTTCGCTTATCTCAGAAATAAGGCTGACAATGTCCATGGAGTCCAGAATACCGTCATCAATAAGGTTTTTCTCGCTTTCAAAGTCCACATCGGGGTGCAGGTCTCTCAGTATTTCCAGTAAATCTTCCATTTTTAATTACTCCTTTTATTTTAATTCGTACATTTCTTTGAGCCGTACACGGTCTATCTTTCGGTTTGCGGTCAAAGGCATCTGCTCAAGCTTTATAATTTTGTTTGGCAGCATATAGCGGGGCAGCTTCGGTCTTGCCTCTGCGGCAAGCTCCGCCTCCGTCATTTCTCCCACATAATAGAGAACTATCTTCTTTTTTGCACTGTCATAAAGACAGGCCGCCATCTGAACTCCCGGCAGCATTGCAATGTTGACCTCCACCTCACCCAGCTCCACTCTGTGTCCCATATGTTTTATCTGGTGGTCAAGTCTGGACACAAATACCAGCTCTCCCGCCTCATTATAGCGGCCTATATCACCTGTTCTGTATATAAGCTCCGGATAGGCAGTATTCAGGGGGTTCTGGACAAAAGCCTTTGCGGTACGCTCAGGGTCGTTATAGTAGCCCAGCGTAACGGCCGTGCCTCTTACGCAGATTTCTCCCTCTTCGCCTGCTCCTGCCGGAACATTGCCCTCTTTCAGAAGAAGGATCTCTCGGTTGGGGAACGGTCTGCCGACGGGGATAAGCTCGTTATCTGCAAAGTCCCGCTCCACATGGTAATAGCAGCACATCCCCGTGCATTCCGTAGGGCCGTAAAGGTTTGTAAACTTAGCCTCAGGCACTGCCTGCTGCCAAAGTCTGAGCTGCTTTACGGGGAAAAGCTCGCTTCCGAAAGCGACCGTTTTTAAATACTCCGGCTTCAGCTCTTTAAATGTGCCGAAAGCACTAACCATTGTCAGAGCCGAAACTACCCAGCAGATGGTGTTGATCTTATATTCGTTTAAATATTCCACAAGAGCCGTGGGGATGGAAAACAGCTTTTTAGGAATTATATATGCCGTTGCACCGAACTTCAGCGTAGGATATATCTCCTTCAGGCTTGCGTCAAAATAAAGCGGCGTCTGGTTTCCGAAAACAGTGTTTTCATTAAAGTCCAGTATTTCTGACAGCTGTTCTATATAATCTATGACCGAGCGGTGACAGGCTGCCACACCCTTGGGAATTCCGGTTGAGCCGGAGGTAAAGACTATATAAATCGGGTCTGTATCAATGGCTGCACCGTAAATTTTATCCAATGCCGCTGAATTTTCCTGAAATGAGGATATTTCTTCATAAAGAACAAGCTCTCCCCCGTTCAGGTTAAAGCTCTTGGCTGCCGCTTCCGTATCTCTGTCGCAGATTATAACAGGAGACTTCACATTATCCAGTATCAGCTGAATTCTGCCTACGGGCATCTCCTCATCCACCGGCACATAAAAGCACCCGCCTGCAACAGTCCCCAAAAAGGCTGCTATTTCCTTAGGTCCACGGCGCATAAAGATAACAACGGGCTTTTTATATACTCCTCTGGAAATCAGGAAGCTGCCAATTCCTCGACTCTGCTGGTATACCTCTTTAAAGGTGAGGGAAACTTCCCCGTCGGAATAGGCGGTTTTATGGGGGCATTTCCGGACTGCGCTATATAGGTAGTTTAAAACATTGTTCTGCATATTACTTGGTCAGATCGTTTATGGCGTAGTAGCTTATGGAAAGCACCTCATCGCCCTTGAAGATGATAGACAGCTCTGCGTCACCGTCGGTGTAGTTCCACTGTCCCACTACATCCTCGTAATCCTCGCCGTATGCAGCAATGACCTGCTCCTTGGTGGAACCTATTGTAATTCCCTCGGGAGTTGAAACGCTGTTATCCAGAATACGGACACTTGAAATAAAGTCCTTATCCTCAACAGGGTAGGTAACTATCTCAATACCGTCATATGTATAGGTCTTGTCAAGTCCCTCAAAAGCGCAGGAGGTTGCTTCAAAATACTTGCTCTCTTCTCCCAGCTTCTCATGTATAGGAGCAAACTCGCCGTTCATAGGCAGAGCATTGCCCTTATACGCAAAGGTATACTTGCTGTTTGATTTGCTTTCTGCCTCGGGAGCTTTTCCGCCGTCTCCGCCGCAGGCCGCAAAAGAGAAGGCCATAGCCATAATAAGCATCAATGTAATAATACGTTTCATTTAATTTTTTCCTCGTTTCTTTTTATATATCAGGAAGCCCGCGCAGGCAGGCCGTCCCCGTTAAAACTATAGAAATTTGTAAGCCCCACTTCATACTGGACAAGCTCTGTATAATGTCTTGCCTGTTCATCGGTAAACATAAAGGCGTTGAACGGGGGCATTTCCGCTCCCATGGGAGTAGCATCCATATGGTACCAGCCGTCACCGCAGTTCACAAGATTCCACCAGTGTTCTGAACGGCCGTCTACACGCTGCACCTCACGGTTTTCTATTCCAAGACATTTCAAAAGGGCTCTGGCAACGGCGTAATAGGTAAAACAGTCACCCTGTCTGGTTTTAAGCCCTTCCTTTGCCGCTGTTTTCCAGTCGGTTTTATCGGAGCTTCCGGAGTAATTTACAGAGCCTCGCACAAAATCATATACCGCTCTGGCTTTTGTACGCTTATCCGTTTCTTCTGTGGTAATGGCAGATATTACAATTTCCGCCAGTTCATCAAGCTCCTGATCTCCGGTCATGCTTTCTGGTTCGGACTCTTCTGCATTTCGGCTTTCCGTCTCTTCCGCAGGCAGCGGAGACTCTGTTTCCGAACTCTCATCCACCGTGGAAGCTTTCTCAGGCAGCTTTGGACTTTCCGTAATTTTGGGGCTTTCCTGTACCTTCTGCCCCTCCGGTTGTGCAGCACTCACGCCGCAGGCGGCAAGGCTTAGCAGAATGGAAATTATTAACAAAAGTGCAGAAAATTTTTTCATATATTATCCCTCTGCCCCTTCGGTATTTGTCTGTTCTTCTGTATTACCTGCATTTTTCACCGCCAGCAGTTCATCTGAGAACTCGGTTGCACGCTCGGGCAGACCCTCATCGTCAAATGCGTAGTAGGCAGGGTAGCCACGGTAGTACGCCACATTATATGTATAGTCTCCCGCCTGCTCGTCGGTAAACATAAACGAGTCAAAATCTGGCATTTTTT
>JARHZW010000014.1 GCA_029264685.1 Candidatus Limivicinus sp. | reverse complement strand
TGCTACGAGGCCTCCGTTGAATGCGGCAAGCCCGGCGATCTGATGCTTGGCGCAAACGTTGCCGGATTTTTAAAGGTTGCCGACGCAATGATGGCTCAGGGTGTTGTCTGATACTTAAACAAAAAGCTCCCTTTAAGGGAGCTTTTTTCAGCTTTAAATTCATCTTATAAAAAGATTAAAAAAAGACTTCCCCGGACTTTCATCCGGGGAAGGAACCCGCAAATGCCGTGTTGGCTCAATTATAACCTGCACAAAGTGGCAGGTGGGTCGCCTAAGTTCTGTTTCTCTGCTTCCAACTTCCAACCGCCTTAACGGGGTCGGGAGGCCTGCAATCCGCAGATTCAAATCAGCGTCCCTTATAAAAAATGTGGGTTTAATGAGCCACGATGGTCCATAGGACGACACGCACACAGCAGGAACTTTATCTGTTTAATATTTGCGGGAGCACTATAAGCCTATGCACTCCCATAAGGGTTTATACCCCTCTGTTACTCTTCATCATCAACGAAAAGAACCTTCATAAAGCTATCGTATACTTCCTGAAGTTCATCATCGTCATCAATAGTGTCGAAAATCTCTTCACCGTTCTCCTCCAGACTGGAACGAAGGATTATCATACCGTAGTCGGGATCATCCTCATCCATATCTGCCGGAAGGAAAGCCACATAGCTCTTGCCTTTATAATCCAGAGAATCAAGAAGCTCGAGTTCAAACTCCTGTCCCTCATCATCTACTATTGTAACAAAATCGCTGCCGAAGTCTTCGCTCATATTCAATGCCTCCTTCTTTTGTCGCCCTTATTCTATACCAAGTTTAAGAGAAAATCAACACTTTTATGAGCCTAAATCTTCAAGCAGCCGTAAAAGCTGCATTCTGTCCGCTACCGGTATGCCTTTTTCCAGCATTGCCCGATCCGCTTTCCGCAGCTGACCTGTTTCAATTTCAGTAATTTTCAGCGGTTCACGAAAATGCTTATTTTCAAAAACAGCCACATAACCGTCTCTGCTTTTCACATAATATTTTGCCTTGTCTGCATTACAGATAAGCTCTCTGTACACTTCCTCCGGCACTGAAGCCGTTCTGGAATTCCGAACACTTCCCACAGCCTGAGCGCCCATATACAGCGCTGCCGTCAGAAGCAGGCACAGAACAGCTATTCGGATTTTTATTTTCATTATAAATTATCCCTCCGCTCTTTCTTTGTAAATTATTCCCTGTTATTTCTTTTATATTCCTTGAGGCTGTTATCAGCTCTGATGCGTTCTGCATTAAGAACAGCAGACTAAATATTTTAAAAAATTCACATTTTCTCTACACGGGATTGACAGACTGTGTTATAATTGTAGTTCAGAATTGGTATGATGAAGTTATTGTACCCATTTCTGTTTATTCTATTTTTAGTTCTATCAATGTAAAGGAGGTGCTTAACGAAAGATGAATAATGATCCCGATAAGAAAAAGGGACCTGAGAAAGGCGGCAAAAATCTGCCTGAGGTTCCCCAATCCCAAGGGGAGAACAAGCGTGTAGGCAGGATTGTTTTCAAAACTGCCGATTACGGCATTGAAACCGCTGCCGCCATCGTGAGCTCCGTGTTCAAGGTACTCGGTACTCTGCTTCTCATCTTTCTGATTACCGGGCTTTTGTTTGCCTGCGTTTTCGCCTATTATGTAAAGACCTGTCTTGTGCCTGATTTGAATTTGTCTCTGGAGGACTATAAGCTTAGCGAATCCAGCACAATATACTATCAGGATTCCGGTGGAAACTGGAACGAGCTTGTCACATTGGCCGGAAAGTATAAGCGCAAGTGGGTGGATTATGAAGACATTCCACCTTATATGGAAAAGGCTCTGATAGCCATTGAGGATAAACGCTTTTATGAGCACAAAGGTGTTGACTGGTATCGTACATCCGGCGCATTTGTTGAGATGTTTGCAAAAATGAACAGCAGCTTCGGCGGTTCCACCATAACTCAGCAGCTCATCAAAAACCTCACAGGCCATGACGATGTCACTATTTCCAGAAAACTGACGGAAATTTTCGGTGCGCTGGAGCTTGAAAAGAGATATGACAAGCAGGAGATAATGCAGTGGTATCTAAATGCCGTTTACTTCGGTGAAAGCTGCTACGGTGTTCAGGCCGCCGCCGAGACCTATTTCGGAAAAGATGTGTCTGAGCTTAGTCTGGCAGAATGTGCCTCTATCGTGGGTATTACAAACCTGCCCACATACTACGACCCCTTCTACAGCGAGCAAAACAACAAGGAACGTCAGGAGACGATTCTGAGGGAAATGTACGAGCAGGGCTTCATTGACTACGACACATATAAGGACGCCGTGGCCGAGGAGCTGGTGTTCACACGCACTCCGGATCAGGAGTATACCCCCAACATCTACTCCTACTATGAAGAGGTTGTTATCTCCGATGTTCTTGACGACCTTATGGAGCTCAAGGACATAAACAGAGACGCCGCAAGAATGCTTCTGTATAACAGCGGTTATAAAATCTACTGCTGCCTGGATATGAATGTCCAGTCCACCATAGACTCTATATATACCGACCTTACTGCTATTCCCCCTGCCAGCGGCGGCAGTGATGCGCTGCAAAGCTCCATTGTTATCATGGATCCCCATGACGGCAGAATTCTCGGTCTTGCCGGCGGCGTGGGAATAAAGGACAGGAACTTCCCTCTGAACCGTGCAACTCAGACTACCAGATCTCCCGGCTCTGCCATAAAGCCTTTGGCTTCCTATGGTCCTGCGGTTAACGAAGGGCTCATCACCCCTGACACTCTGGTAAACGACTCCCCAAACATTAAGCTTCAGGGAACTGACTGGTATCCCCATAACGCAGGCTATGAGCAGCTTGGTGTTATCACTATTTTCACAGCTCTTCAGCATTCTCTTAATACCGTTGCTGCACAGATAGTGGATAAGCTTACTCCCCAGACAAGCTATGAATATCTTACAGAGCGTCTGGGCTTTGAGCATTTGGTTCCTGACGATATTTCCTATTCTCCCATGGCTCTGGGACAGCTGACAAACGGCGCCACCGTCCGTGAGATGGCTCAGGCCTTTGCGACCTTTGCAAACGACGGCACCTTTACCTACTCCCGTACCTACACCATGGTGACGGATAAAAAGGGAAATATCGTGATTGATAATCAGCCCAAGACCATTGCCGCCTTTGACCCCAACACCGCATATGTCATGACCTACATGATGCAGAATGCGGTTGAAAACGGTACAGGTAAGGCTGCAAGGCTTTGGAATATGCCCGTTGCAGGTAAAACCGGTACCTCCGGTGACACAAAGGACCGCTGGTTCTGCGGCGTCACGCCCTACTACTGCGCAGCAGTCTGGACAGGCTTTGACACTCCCGCAACTATCAGGGCAAACGGCAACCCTGCCGCACAGCTGTTTAACAAGGTCATGAAGCCCTTGCATGAGGGTCTTGAGTGGCGCAACTTCACGCCGCCCTATCTTGGCCCCAACACCGGCATTTTCGGTCTTGACGAGGATCAGGAGGATTACGAGAGCGACTTCATCATCGATGAGGACGGCAACATCATCAATCCTCACCCTGATGATTCACACGGCGGCAGCGACATTATCATAGGCGGAAACGACTCTTCCGACTTTGACGGTAATTTCGGCGGCGGCTTTGAGGATCACTCCGGCGGCAGTTCAGGCGGCTCAGGAGGCGGTTCCGGAAACTCCGGCGGCGGAAATGACGGAATTATAATTTTCGGATAATTTAACCCCGACACTTTATTTTCAGCGGGGAAAGGGCTTGAAAATCGGTCCTTTCCCCCACTCATACCCCATAAACGGGCATTTTCGGCGTTTTTACCTGTTTTTTCCCGTTGACATTTTAAATGCATTGTGTTACATTTTAGTTACAATACTGGAGGTGCTATTGTTGGCAAATACATTGGAGTATAAAGGTCATCCTCTCCAGAGGAAAGACAACATCATTTACTACGGCAGCTTTTCCGACTCTCATATTATAATGCTGCAAATTCTGGACACCAAGAAGGTGCAGGATCTGGACGTGGCTACCAGAGTATCCGTTCAGCTTCAGCTCACCGATCCGTCCATCAAGACAAGGGACAAGATCGTGAAAAAGACGGAGAAGGACAGCTTGTACAACGCCATTGATGTGGCTGCTGTTTGGCTGGAGCGTGCGCTTTCCTCCAGATAAACTACAAAGAAGGATATGTTAAAATGCGCAAGAAAATTATAAAGACACTTACTGCCTCAGCCTTTGTGTGCTGTCTGCTCTCTGTTCCCGCTTTTGCAGACTCTGCAACCGTTACAGGCAGTGAGGTCAATATGCGTTCAGGCCCAGGTCTGAACTACAGGATTGTGGATTGCCTGCCTAAGGGTGCTTCCGTCTCCGTTACAAACCGCTCAAATTCAGAGTGGTATGCTGTAAATTATAACGGTCAGGAAGGTTTCATGTCCTCCGGTTATCTGAAGATAAACGACGACTATCAGAATTCTGATGTTGTTACATCCGAAGGTGTAGGTTATATTGACGGTATGTATGTCCGTTTTCGTTCCGGTCCTTCCACTGATTCATCCATTCTCGGAGAATTCAACAGCGGCAAGGAAGTTCAGATCACAGGCACTTCCGGAGACTGGACAGCCTGCGTAATAAACGGTCAGTCAGGTTACATATACAGTAATTATATTAGCCGCAGCGCTCCCTCATCCTCTGACGGTGACGGCTACAAGCCCGGTTACGAGGAGAGCTTTGACGGCAGCATTGATATTACACAGCCCGAATCCCCATCTCCCGAGCCGGAGCTTCCTTCTGAGCCTCAGGTTCCCGTGGAGCCGGAGCAGCCCTCTCAGCCGGAGGAGACCCCCGAACCGGAGAAGCCCGCAGAAACTCCCCAGCCGGAAGTTCCGTCTGAGCCTGAGGATCAGGTTGTTCCCACTGAGCAGAAAGCAGGGTATATTACCGGCGACTATGTCCGTTTCCGCACCGGCCCTTCCACCAGCCACAGCATTATAGATTCCTATAACCGTGGCACAGAGCTTACGATTACCGGAGTTTCCGGTGATTGGACAGCCTGCATTATAGACGGTGTTGAGGGATTTGTTCACTCAAGCTATGTGGCCGAGAAAGACACTTCTTCTCCCGAACCCGAGACCCCCGACAACGGCTCCGCCGAAGGAACCCCCGGCTATATTTCCGGAAACAATGTCCGCTTCCGTTCTGCTCCTTCTACCTCCTCCGAAATTTTGGATGAGCTTTTCTATGGCAACGAGGTTATAATCACCGGCACCGAAGGTGACTGGACAGCAGTTACCTGCAAAGGCAAGTCCGGATATGTTTTCTCAAGCTATGTAAAAGAAGGCGAATACAGCCATCAGAGCAGCGGCGGTTCAGAGCTGGGACGCTCCGTCGCAGACTTTGCGCTTCAGTATGTCGGCTATAACTACACTTGGGGCGGAATGTCCCCTGATACAGGTTTTGACTGCTCAGGCTTTACATATTATGTTTACAGCCATTTCGGCTACACTCTCAACCGTGTTGCCTGCGATCAGGCCAGAAACGGTGTCCATGTGGAGCCCTCTGATATGCAGCCCGGCGATCTTCTGTGCTTCTATTCCGGCGGAGATTATATCGGACATGTTGGTATCTATATCGGAAACAATATGTTCGTTCACGCTGCAAACTCCCGTATCGGAGTTGTCACTTCCGAGCTTTCCGGTTACTATGCTAACCGTGGCTACGAGATAAGAAGAATAATATAAACAAAAATGACGATCTTTCGATCGTCATTTTTTTATTGTTATTAACTTTTCATTCAGCTTTTTATATATTCTTTCCGCCATCCATGTCTCACTGGGAACTGAGAGTGCCTGCTGAAGCTCAAACCATCTGACTGCACTGTTTTCACCCTCGCAAACTCTGAGCTTTTCCTCCTCATCCGCTTCAAAAAGATAGGTCACATTCAAATGCAGATGTGAGGACAGGTACTCCCCTCTCTTTTCATGGCCGTCAACCGTCAGTACCTCCAGAGAATATATACTGTTACTGAGCGCTTTAGGGCTTTTTATTCCCGTCTCTTCACACAGTTCCTTTAAAGCCACATGAAAAAGGTCCTCGTCACCGTCGGCGTGACCGCCGGTCCATGACCATGAGTCGAAAATATTATGTTACACCATAAGCACATTGCTTCTGTCCTTATTGACGCACCATGCAGATGCGGTCATATGGGCAATGCAGTTCGACCTGAAAAAAGCGTCAGGATTATTTCCCAGAAAATTCAGTATAAATTCCCTGTCCCGCTCCTCTTGTTCGTTAAAAGGAACATAGCTTTTTATATCCTCATAAATTTTCATCAATCCGCCACCTTATATACATCGTGCCTTAGATTTAAAAATGTGGGCAGC
>JARHZW010000007.1 GCA_029264685.1 Candidatus Limivicinus sp. | reverse complement strand
CAGTGCAATCAAAGCATAGGAGAATACGGTATGAACTCAAGAAATATCAAAGCAGTATTTATTATGGCAATAATGCTTCTCAATTTGGGCATTCTTTTCAGCGGCAAGGCTTACGCAGATGCAAACTCAGTGGAAGTTCCATTATCCGTAACGCAGACATTCGAAGTAGAAAATGCTGAACCTGAGAAAATAAACCGGACAGGAACATACAGCCTGATTGCTGTAAGTCAGGATGCCCCAATGCCTGACAGTGAAAATAATATTTACACTTTTTCCATTGACGGTTCAGGCAAAAACCATGTAATTGCTCTGACATATGCTCACGGCGGCACTTATAAGTACAGCTTAAAGCAGGATACCGCTGATGCCCAAAACTATGTTTACGACAGAACAGAATATACACTAACCGTTTACATCAAAAATACGGATGACGGAAAGCTTGTTTTTGAAGTAATTGTGGAAAACGGCAGCGGTAAGAAGTGCAGTGAAATAAATTTTGTGAACCGTTATAAAGGAAAAGATCCTGTTCCTCCGCAAAAGGGCGATACGGTAAAAACCGGTGATGAAAATATGCTGTCACTTTGGATAATATCGGCAGCAGCTTCTGCCCTGATGCTTATGGTTCTAATCAGGCTTAATGCATCCATGAAGCGAAAAGCTGATTAAGTCTGATTTAAAATTTGTTTTCAGGAAGACAATATATGCCAAAATGCAGCGGTGAAATTCACCGCTGCATTTTTACTTTGATGACACAATTTAAAATGAAATTTCCGGCAGTCTTTGAGAGAAGAAAGCTTCTTTTAGAGTTGTGACATCACCGCTAAGAGTTGTTTGTGATGCTTTGAGAGTTGTTTCACCTGAACAAGACTTTCAAAGTGTCTTCCCCGTTTTCCTTGGCTTTCATTACTTCAGGAACCATGCGCAAAACAAAAACTGCTATACTAATAAACACAACTGCATTAGCTGCAGCAAAAGGGAATCCGTTGAAAATATAGTCAAGCGTTGGCATACGATATACTTCGACCCCGTCACAGGTGATTTTATACGGAGTAAAAAAACCGTTAGTATGTTTGTACTGATGCCCGTTTACGTTTACACTCTTTTTTGATGCAATGTCTTCAATTTCATAATATGAAAATTCCCCGTAGGACAGTTCATTGCCCTCAAGGTCAAACCTTCCGCCCTCCCCGCCAGATGCGACTCCTATGATAAGCTGATCATTTTCAATGTAAAAATTATACGCTCGTGACGTTGGTGGATCTATTGTTCTCAGAAGCATTCCGTCTTTATATACCTGGATTTGCCCCATAGTCCCAATGTAAATATTTTCTTCCGAATCAACATCAAAGTTCAATACACTTCCGGATGTAATTACACCGAATGTCATAAGGCCGAATCTGCAAGCAAATAGCAAGAAACCTAAAAACATTATAATAAAAAACCTTTTGTTTGTTTTCATAGCACTGCAATGCCCATCCTTTCTAATATTATACTCTATCCAGTATGTAATCGCATCCTGCAATAAGTATGTCATAAATGTTAAATGAGTAAACATATCCAAAAGACCGTTCACCATGCAACTCAAGAGGAACACCAACACCAATTCCTATCTGTCCTGTCACAGCAACCGAGTGTTTTCCTTTTCCCTTGTCTTTATCTGGTATTATATTTACTTCTCCACCAAATGTAACGACTTCTCCACCCGATGCGCCAACAATAATGGATTCAACCTTCAAAGCTTCTATATTAGATGCATTTGATACAGAAATGAAGCCCGTTACCGAAGCTGTTGGCAAAGCAGCACCTGCTGAATTGCCAACTACAAATCGGATATTTCCATTATGATCATAGCCTATACCATAACTTTCTCCTAATCCAGCACCAAAACCAACTGAACCGTTTAAACCTACGACTACGGTACCAGAATCTTTCTTCTGTTCTGCGTTAATCAAAGAATCTCTTATTTTTTGTACAACATTCCTGGCTTTGTTAAAAATGTTATTCTACCATCTGGGCATATATCCGTCGGGTCAATATAGTTTATAGTATTATTGATACAATACGCAAACATATTGCACCGCTCATCCACGAAAGGCTTGTTTGCGTCACCCCATGAAAGGAGATTGCCGTTTGCATCAAAGTTATAGCAAAGGCTGTACGCTTCACGGTCATCTGTAAGTGGATCACGGCTGTAACAATGCTCTCTTACAAGCTGACCCTGAGCGTCATACTCGTAATTTCTATCGCTAATGAAAAAGACTTATCCGAAAATTGTAATTCCAAGTATGATGTACAGGATTCCAAACACAAAGTTAAGTATTGAAAAAATCTTCAGTGCCTTAGGAAATACATGGCCTTTCAGCTTTTCTATTTTCAAGAGTGGAATATAAATTATTCCTGTTGCTATCGCTCCTAATCCCGCCTTAATGGCTGTAGGCATAACGCCTGTTTTGATATATGCCGCAATAAATATTGTAAGTGCCGGAACATATTGAACAATGGCAATAATAGCTATCGTTAACCAAAATCGTTTTTTATTGTCATTCATTTCTCTGTACTCCTTTAAATTTTCATTTAGATAATACTACATATTCGTTAACCAAGGTAGCATAGCTTGCTACCCTATACTTGCCACGAGCGCCCTACTCACAGCTCTTGTTGCCGTGTAATCTCATCAAATTTACTGCCGAGCCAATTTTGCAGGAAACGGAAATTTTCCTCAGTGTATGTCATCCAAACAAGGCCGTCGCATCTCTGTATATTTGAAGTGTCGTCAGTCTTCAAATATTTTGGGCCTACTCTATGAAGAAACTCTACAACTTTCGGTAATACCTTGCGGAACTCTACCAGCTCCCAAACAGTCATAATCCCGAATTTGCTGAAATCGCTTTCATTGTAATCACCGAAAGCAATATATATTCCCAGTCCATTGCTTCCCTCTATCCACGGGGCAATTCCTATTCCGGTAATATTCTTTTTGTAATAGAGCTTTTTCCTTATGTATCCTATGCTGATCATATCTTCGGAGAATTTAATAGGTCTGCCAGCAAAAAAGAAGAGTTCTAATAAACCATAAGTATAAACGGCACTCCCTATAACAATGACAATACACATTACTATTGTTAAAACAGCCATAACTATATAGAATACGCTGGGAGTCCTGATTGCATCAAGAAAAATTTCTAATAACACAGGATAAAAGAAACGTTCTTCTATACATCCCCATAATAAGTATGCTGGAAAAAGAAATGCAACTACGCTAAACAAAAATAAGCCTTTTGATGGAAGAATTGTTTTTTTCATCGAAAAACCTCCGCTTATACCACATAAAACTGCTTCTGCATTTTGTCTTTCTTCTATCATTCGGTGTACGAATTACCTTATATTATACAGTATACTACTGCTATTTTCTATTTCAACTGTTTTAGGCAGACTGATATATTCAGAACTGAGCTATTTTAGCTTTTTTACCTGCACCTACCAGAAATCCCCTGATTTTTATAAAAATCAGGGGATTTCTGGTTTATATAATATTCAGTTTTGCACAATAATCAATCATCATAAATCGGCTCTCCTGCCTGAATTGGTTTTCTGAGCCAGTTGCCGCGAAAGTACATAATGGTAAAGCAAATCAGGGCCAGAATCCAGCTTACAGGATAGGCCATAGAAAGCGTATGCAGAGTATGATGCTGAGAAACCACAGCCCAGACCCAAAAAATTCTGAAAACGCACACACAAAGTATATTGGCAATAGTGGGAACTATTGAGTAACCGGTGCCTCTCATTGCACCCACAAATACCTCCACCGCACAGAATGTCACATTAAAGGGAATTATCCACATCATAACCTGTGCGCCTGTATCTATTACATTTACATCTGTGGTATATATTCCCAGAATTTCACGTCGGAGCAAAAGTATTGTGCCGCTTGTCAGAATTACCGCCAGACAGTTCATTTCTATACATGTCCAGACACTGCGGCGGATACGGTCATACTTCTGCGCTCCGTAATTTTGACCCACAAATGTGGTAGCAGCAATGCCGAAGGAGTTAAGAATCATCCAACTCAGTGCGTCTGTTTTCTGATATGCCGTCCATGCGGCAATGGTTATTTCGCCAAAGGAGTTGACGCTGGACTGAATAAGAAGATTAGACAAATCAAATGTTATAAACTGCAACCCTCCGGGTATACCGATCATCAGAATCCGCCACAGCAAATGTCCGTGTATTTTAAGTTCGCTAAAGCGCAGCTTTGTCTCCTCAGGCTGACGCATCATTGTAATAACAACAAGCACGGCACTGACAATTTGAGAGAGCACGGTGGCAATAGCCGCACCGGCAATACCCATATTAAACCAAACCACGCACACAATATCCATAACAATGTTGACAAGACAGGCAATGATCAGGAATATTGTGGGGCGTGTGGAATCTCCCAAGGCCCTCAGAATACTTGCCCCCATATTGTACACCATGAAAGCTATGGAACCGGCAAAATAGATGTGTATATAGAGAACCGCATCCTCATAACAGCTCTCGGGAATCTGCGTCATACGCAAAACCCACGGGCCGCCTAATACACCGATCAATATTATGATAACACCGAGAACCAGAGACAGTGCCATTCCTGTATGAATTGCTCTTGATACGCCCTCTTCGTCACGGGCACCGTAGGTCTGGGACACTATGACGGTAACACCGGTGCTGAGTCCCATAAAAAATCCACTCACCAGATTTATAAGTGCTGAAGTAGCTCCCACCGCAGCCAGTGCCTGCGTGCCAACAGCTCGTCCTACGATAATTGTATCCACGGTGTTGTACATCTGCTGAAAAAAAGTACCAAGCAGGATCGGGAAAAAGAACGACAAAAGTTGTTTCCAGATTACACCCTCGGTAATATTCTGATTCGAAAGATTACTGCGTGCCACGGGATTACCTCCTAATATTATTTCTACAGCGGAAAAGGCGTCGCACTGTCAATGCTCTGACCATGCAAAAGAAAAACCCGATTTCTTGCGAAATCAGGTTTTTAGTGGTTGCGGGGGAAGGACTTGAACCAACGACCTCCGGGTTATGAGTTAAAAGGTAGTTTTCCTCACCTAATTTTGCAATTTCGTGTAATTCCGGTCGATTTTAACAAATGCATTATAATTCAAGTAAGGACAATTGTAAAGTATCCGTATTAAAAACATTTATAAAACTAAACATCAAAGAAATATTTATACGGATTCAAAAAAGGAGTTGATTTTCCTGTCTTCTTATCATAAGGAAATTGCTGTATGCCAATCTGTGTATCTCAAATACAGCGTGTCCGTCTGTCATTCAGCCAGCAGATATAAAAGGAGTAACGGATATTTCAACAGCGCTAAATTCTATCTGTACTCCCCTGCCATAAAAGCTCAAGTGGGGAAACACCGGAGATATGAGTACGCACCACCTAAAAAGTTACTGAGGGAAAGCAGTTATAATTAGTATTATTTGCCATATCCATTATCGGAGCAGCCGCACCATCGGAGACTGTATAACCAAAGTAATCAGGAGATAGAACGAGGCAGCATCCCTTTACCTCATTTCCGCAAAGCGACCACATGGTAAGCCGATCAATTTCAGAGGTAAAACACGAAAGATATATAGCGATGTTTAGAAGTCTGTATGGCATAATCTTTATTACCACCAGATAAAAATTCAAAAAGAACCGTACCCTCTTATGGAACATTCATATATGTAGCACCGTAAAGATTGCAAAGATACGCACAAAGCTCCACAGCTTCTTTGTAAACAGCAGTGAAATAATCTAAATCTGTCAGACTGTCCTCGCAGATTTCAAAGGATATATGGGTGTCATTTGCTCTTCCGCCGCAGTGCCAGGCTCTATGCATCCACGGCAAAACCTGATAAGTGGCAATACTTCCGTCCGAAGTCTTGCCTATGAACGCATGAGGGCATACAGCTCTGCCGTCGGGGTAGTATTGGTTCCAGTGGTTATCATAAGGATTATGACCCAGAACTCCATCATCAGGGCCTACATAGCGTTTAAGCCATGGGTTATTAGCCCCTGTGCTATGTACCATGATGCCTTTAACATCTATCGTCCTTCCGGCTTTGTAGCAGGCATTTTCAGTGAATATCAGTTTTCGCAGGTTCAATGCCTTCACGCTCCTTATCGTGCAGCTGAGCCAGTACAAGCTTGAGATTTTCGGGAATCGGCAGCCCTAAATGTGATGCATTCTCCAATAAAGAAACGCCCTCATTTGATATGTAGAACAATATTACCACTGTTCTTAATGCACTTCCATTACCTATAACATGTACATCCAAAATATTTGCTACGCCAACAAGAATAAAAATCAGTATTTTTTTGAATATACCTTTAAATCCGACTGTACTGGAAAGCTTCTTGTCTGCAATAGCACACATCACGCCGGTAATGTAATCTACCACAACAAACGCTATAAGCGCATAAAGCAGTCCGTCAAAGCCGCCGAGATAATAAGCCAGCCAGCCTCCGATTGCGGCACACACTATCTGAATGCCGTTCCAAATTTCTTTCATGTTTTTCTCCTTTATATCGTCCGTATAGAATACATTGATCTCATGTCCTGCCGCCCCTAAGAATTACCTCACCGGCAAATCGGCTGCATGGTATGCCTATAAAAACTATATATTGAACTTTGCAGCCTCTGCTTTTTTTATAAGCACATCAATTTCTTCAGAAAGAAGACTGCACCCAATAGCCGCAGTAAGCTGGACGGTATAGGCAAGGAAAACATTTATTCTATTTTATGAGTTATGATGTTTTTTAAAGATAGCCCGTATCAGTTTAGGCTGATACGGGCTATTTGCGCTTGGGATTAAATGGTATTATTTTCTTCTTTTTAAACCTAAATTTACAGTGTTAAGCATCAACCATGTAATACAGGCGAATAACAGAGTTGCAGAACTTGAGATGCCTGCTCAGTTTCTCAGATTAAACAAAGGTTACCGTATTATAGACAAAATGACTGAATATTTGACCATTGAGGCTATTATCCGACTTTAGTATCACCGCTGTGTAACTTCATCAAATTTACTGCCGAGCCAGTTTTGCAGGAAACGGAAATTTTCCTCTGTATAGGTCATCCAAACAAGGCCGTCAAATACCTGTATTTTCGAGCAGTCTGGCTGTGATGATATTATATCGTATTTATTATCCAAATCCACTAATTTCGGAAACAGCTTCTTTAGTTCTACCATTTCCCACACCTTAGGAATTCCGTAGTCAGAAAAATCGCTCTTCCTATAATCTCCAAAAGCTATATATATTCCCATTGCAGTGCTCTTATGGTCCGTATACAATCGACCAAAGAGTTTGGGTGCGACCCCTATACCTGTAATATTTTTCTTGTAATAATATTTTTTTTTGATATATCCTAAACTGATAGTGTCTTTCGAAAATTTTACGGGTCTGCCTGCAAAAAGAAAGAGGGAAACAGTAAAGTAGACAAGTAATACAAAAATCAGAGGTTCAAGCAGTAAAACTAATATCCCTATTAAGCTCATTAGAATATTGAAAAAGCTTGGCTCCATGAGCAGTTCAATTATAAATACTACATTCTCAGATAGTTGTTTGTACCTAATGTATATCCATACAAAAAACAAACTCATAATAAAACAAACTATACTAATAGCAAATAAGCCTTTTGATGGAATAACCTTCTTTTTCATTAAAAACCTCCGCTTATACCACATAAAACTGCTTCTGCATTTTGTCTTTCTTCTATCATTCGGTGTACGAATGACCTTATATTATACATTATACTACTGCTATTTTCTATTTCAACTGTTTCAGGCAGACTGATATATTCAGAACTGAACTTTTTTAGCTTTTTTACCTGCACCTACGCAGAAAGTCACATTAAAGAGCATTATCCTCAAGATTACCCCATTTTACCGCCGAAAAGACTTGTTGCTGTTACTCACCCGAACACATAAAAGAAAAACCTGATTTCGCAAGAAATCAGGTTTTTAGTGGTTGCGGGGGAAGGACTTGAACCAACGACCTCCGGGTTATGAGCCCGACGAGCTACCAACTGCTCTACCCCGCGATATGTGTTTGTGTTGCCTTTAGCTTGTTTATACTACCACATACAATTATAATTGTCAAGCATAAATTTAAGTAAATCTATTTTTTCTGAATTTTATTTTCTCCTGTCCAAATAATGCCATGCCAAAATGTATTCGGTAAAAAAACAGTGCATACAAAAATGTATGCACTGTAAGTTTTACCGTAAATCAGGAAAGGGTCTGGAACATATTGGTCAGCTCTGCAATCTCATCCATGGTGGTAGCGGTGAATGTGATTGTAGCACCGTACTGGCCGCCGACGCTGAAATTGAACAGCTGAATAATGATAGCCTCGGCTCCGTTGACAGTGTAATCGGTCTTCAGAACATGGTGCTCCTCGCCCATGAACTGCATAACGTCCTTATCCATGTTGGACACTTCCATACCGGCCTGCTTATATGTAGCAATCAGGTTGTCCTTGTTGGAAAGGGTGGAGTCAATAATCTGCTCCTCAGTCATACGCTTCATGGTTGCACGGTCAATATCGCTGAGCTGAGTGAGAACAATGTTCACATTTGCGCCTGTGGTAGTATTGATGGCATACATATCCTGAATAGTAGGAACGGCCTTCATAGTCTCCTCATCCAGAATATCGTCAACCATTTCGCCCACTTCCTGCAGCTCCTCGACAGATAAAAGCTTGAAGCCATCGGGGATGGTGCAGCTAAGACCCAGGTACTCGCTCTTGTAGGTGTTTCCTTCAACAACGCCCAAGCTTACAGGTTTAAGGTCCTCTTCTTTGGCCTCGGCATCCTTTGCGTCGGTCTCAGGAGCCTCCGTTTCAGGTGCAGGAGTCTTGTCTGCTGTGTCTGTGACAGGAGTTTCTGCTGCATCTGCGGGCTTATCTGTGCCCTTGTCATTGCCGCCGCATGCTGCCAGAGCAAATATCATTGTCAGAGACAGCAATACACACAAAAGTTTTTTCATTTCTTTTTTCCTTTCAAAATTGCACTTTTTTGAAGCTGGATTTTGGATATCTTTCCAGTTTTTTTCATTATACATCGTATTGCAATATTGTCAACAAAAATATTTAATCCTACAATTTACGCCCATTCATCAATATATTTAATAGTATTCTCTGTATAGTTCAATATTGTGTTCATCCATAAAAAGCTGCTTTTATCTTAATAAAAATTAGCTTTGTATCGCTCTGATTTGTTTCAAATCAAGAAAGTCTAAATTTTATTTCAGTGCCGAAAAGGCAAAAGAAAAGGGTGCGCCCTGCGCACCCTTTTAACTCATTTATTCTCTTGACCGGGTGAAAGCACTTTTGCCAGCACTCTCTCCACTCGTCTGCCATCCATAACAAGAACACTTACCTGAATATTCTCATACTGAAAGCTGTCTCCGGGCTTCGGATAAGCGCCGAAGCGCTCCACTGTCCAACCGCCCACAGTGTCGCTGTCAGCCTCGAAATTTTCCTCGTCTATACCCATAAGCTCAAGGAAATCATCCAGAACCATGTCACCGTCAAGCTCATATTCATTTTCATTTCTGCGAACCACTTCCAGCTCCACATCGTCAGTCTCATCCCAGATTTCTCCGACAATCTGCTCCAACACATCCTCCATGGAAAGAACGCCCAGAGTGCCGCCGTACTCATCTGAAACCACGGCTAAATGCTGTCTTGAGCTTCTGAGCTGGCTCAAAACCGCTGGAAGCTTCATGGTTTTATAAACATAGCACGGAGGCATAAGAAGGGTTTTTATATCCACATGCTCCTGTTCTGTCATAGCTTTCAGAAAGCGGTTCAGATACAAAACGCCGATTATATTGTCGATACTGTCCTCATATACGGGAAGTCTGGAGTAAGGAGCTTCCTCAATCAGACTTAGAATATCCTCCCAGTCATCGTCCACATCTATAGCAACCACGTCTACTCTGGCAGTCATAACCTCGGATGCGGAAATTTCAGAAAAATCTATTGCCGCCTGAACAAGCTCCGACTGGTCTTCATCCAGCACGTCCTCATCCTCGGCTGTCTCGATGATGGAGTGCAGTTCGTCAACCGCCTCCTCCTGTTCATCTCCCTCTGTACCCTTCATACCTTTTGTAAGAAGGTTTATACTGTTTACTACAAGCCAGATAACAGGTTTAAAGATTACCATAAGGAAGTGAATAAATCCGGCATTCTTTTCCGCTGTTCTGTTTGCGCTTTTCTTGGCGCAGATTTTAGGGATCGTTTCACCGAAAATAATAACCAGAACGGTAATCACAAGAGTTGCGACCCATGTATACTTATCGCTGTTTTCCTCTCCTGCAAGCATAATGACCAGCACCGAGCCAAGCGAAGAGGCCGCAATATTCACAAGATTATTACCTATCAGGATTGCACCCAGTGCATCATCATAGTGATCTACGATTTTAAGAGCCACACCAGCTTTTTTTGAGCCGCCGTCCCTGCTTTTTTCCAGTCTGACAGGGTTGCAGGATGAGTAAGACATTTCGGATGCCGAAAAATAGGCAGAGAAGAAAATACAGATTGCTATACCGGCAATTACAAGATAAATGCTCATTTATCTTCCCCTCCTTCGCTTTTCTGCGGAAGTCTGGAGACATTTAGCTTTAAAATTCTGTTCTGCTTCATTTCCGCCACTGTGATTTGGAGTTCATGGTAAGTGAAGCTGTCCCCCACCTTGGGGATTTCCGTAAACTGCTCATAAGCCCACTCACCCATAAGGGTGTTTACCAGCTCCTCATTTTCCTCCGGGTCCTCAAAATCCATATGTTCAAAGATGTTGCTCACTGTCTCGTCAGCATCCGCCTGACAGGTATCTCCATCCAAATCCACTATGGTTTCTTCCACCACATCGTCCTCGTCCCAGATTTCGCCCACAAGCTCTTCCAGAATATCCTCCACGGTCACTATACCCAGTGTACCGCCGAAATTATCCGTAACAACAGCCATATTGATCCTTGCTTTTGACATTACAGGTAAAAGCTCGTCAATATTTGTGCTCTGGTGGACAAAGAAAGCCTCGTCCAACAGAGGTCTGATGTCCAGCTCTCCGCCGGATTTAAGATAGGCTTTGATGTATCTTCTTATTTGAAGAACGCCTATAACATTGTCAATATTTCCCTCATATACGGGAAGTCTGCTGTGGTTTTGAGTTTTAACATAACTGAGTATGTCCGCCGGTGACTCCTTAATGTCAACCGCTGCCACATCAACTCGAGGGGTCAGGATACTTTCAACAGTGAGATCCCCGAACTGAAGAGCGGAGGAAATCAGGTCTCCCTGTTCTTCGTCCAGACTTCCCTCCTCGGTCATATCTTCAATAATATCGTAAAGCTCGTCCTCGGTGACAGATATTTCCGGGTCCCCCTCTGTGTGTCTGGCCGCTGTCTGACCTATTTTGGTAAGCAGAAGAGAAAAGGGCTTAAACAGCTTCATAAAAAAGCCGATAGGCGCTGCACACAGCTTGGCTAATTTCTCACTGTATTTCTTCGCAATGCTCTTCGGGAGCATTTCTCCAAAATAAAAAACCACTATCGTGGTTATGATTGTGCTGATAGAAACCGCACTCAAACCCCATTTTTTTGTAACCGCAACGGTCACTATGGAGGCTGTTGCGATATGTACTATATTAGTACATATAAGCAAAGTGCTGATGGTTAAATCAAAGTTGTCCAGTATAGCCAGTGCTTTTTTTGCACTGGTCTCTCCCCTGTCAGCCGCAAGCTTTATTTTACTGCGGGAAGCAGAAGCAAAGGCTGTTTCCGCTACGGCAAAAAAAGCCGCCAGAAACACCAGAATGATTGCAAATATCCATGGCAATCGACTGCCGTCATCCATATTTGGATATACATCTCCTTTATAATAAATTGTACAATAGTATATCATAGCCATAAATTGCCGTCAATATTTTGTATATGTCTTAATTTTAAACTTTTACTGATTTTACAATGTTTTCCGGCTTCTATCGCAGATATATTCCCTTTTTGCAGCACAGTCAGGTAAATTATAACCGCATTTTTCCATAAAAGGTCGGCAGTATCCGAAAATGGATACTGCCGACCGATGTTTTATTTGCCCTGCCCCATGGCTCGGGTTTTAAAATTCTTATGCTTCATCACATAATTATGCACTTTTTGGGGCATGAATCGGCGCAGGTGCCGCAGGCGATGCATTTTTCATCGTCAAGCTTCCAGACCTTGTTTGCCCTGTCAACGGTAATGGCCTCCATTGGGCATTTCTTTGCGCATATACCGCAGTACACGCACTTATCCGGATCGCTGACAGGCTTTCCGTCATCTCTTGGTGCCGAAGCACAGGCGGGAGCTGCTTCTTTCTTTTTCTCTGCCGCCGTTGCGTCGACAGGCGCTTCCTTGGGAGCTGCCGCTTTTTTCACAGGCGGTTTTTTTATAAAGGTTCCGGTAACAAAAAGATCTTCCTCTTTGGTAGCTATCATGTGGTAATCGTCTGTAAGCTCTATAGCATGGGTAGAGCAGAAATCGGCACAATGAGAGCAGAAGGTGCAGGAGCCAAGATTAAAGGTGCGGGTTATCTTATCCCCTTCCTCCGTCTTTTCAACTACCGTACTGATAGCGCCGCCGGCGCATACCCGCTCGCACATACCGCAGTGAATACACTTATCGGGATGAAAAACGATTCTTCCTCTGTAGCGAGGAGCTGCAGGGCTGGGCTTTACGGGATACATCTGACAGCTGGTCTTGCTGAAAAGCTGGGATACAGCTTCTTTTAAGAACGGTAAATCCATTACATCTGTTCCCTCTTTTCTTTGAGAATTTTTGCGGCCAGAGCAAGGCCGTCTATTATCGCCTCCGGTCTGGGAGCGCATCCGGCAATGTCAACATCCACATGAACATATTTGCTCAAAGGGCCTGCCACGGCGTAGCTGTCCTTAAAAACATTGCCTGACTGGGGGCATGAGCCTACCGTTACAATGCACCGAGGCTCGGGGATCTGGGAAATGGCCCGCAGAACTCTGGGCAGAGACTGCTTTGTAACAGGTCCTGTTACCACTGCAATGTCAGCCTGACGGGGAGAGCCGGTGAGCTTAAAGCCAAGGCGTTCGGCATCAAAACGAGGAGTAAGAACGGAGACGATTTCAATGTCGCAGCCGTTGCACGAGCCGGCGTTAATATGGAAAAGCCAGGGTGATTTGGCGGTGCTTTCCGCAATAAGCTTTTTAAACATTTTCACCCCTCCTTTACAGTCCGTACCAGACAAGAATAAGGCTAAGAAGTGCAAAGCCTGAAACTACAGTCCAGTAAAATTTAAATACCTGCTCAATTCTGAGTCTGGCCGTTATTGCGTGAACCAGTGAAATGCTCACTATTGTAACAAGGGCGCAGAGCAGGAACATTATGATAACATTAAGTAAAAATGACACAACTGCCGCCGCTGCTCCCGACAGGAACAAAGACACAAAGCTTTCAACTCCGCTGCCTATTCCGCCAAAGAACAGAGCTACAAAAATGCTGGTCATTGTGAGCATTTTTATGCCATGGCTGAGTTTAAATACTGCAAGAGGAGGGCCTGAATACTCGCAGAGCATACCCTCGCATATTTCGGTTTCCGCCTCTGCCGCATCAAAGGGATGGTTTCCCGTTTCGCCGGGTATTACCATCAGCATTGCGACAGCGGCAGGAATCATGCTTGCTTTAAAAATAAGGCTGCCGTTTTCCATCTGGTAACGGGCAATTTCCGTAAATGAGAACACAAGTCCTGTCCCCATGGCATTGCCCACGGCTTTACCCACAGCCAGAAGCACCATAACCATTGGCAGTTCGCAGGCAATGATCGTAACCATTTCACGGGATAGACCCACTCCGGCATAAGGTGAACCAGAGGCCGCTCCGCCAACGATTACGGAAATGGCAGGGATAAGAAGCAGATACAGAATTACGATTATATCTGCCATACCGGAAAATGCGGTAAAGTCAAATATAGGCACAAACAGCTGAATTACCACCAGTGCGGCAAGACCGAACAAGGGTGCAATCAGGAAAGTTGTCTTATGGGCAACAGCGGGAACGATTGTCTCCTTGCCGCAGAGCTTAAAGAAATCGTAGAAAGGCTGAAGCACCGGCGGTCCCACTCTCTTCTGCATTTTGGCAACCATTTTTCTGTCGATTCCGCAGAGCAGCATACCGCCTGTAAAGCAGAACAGGAATCCGGGGAAAATAAGGATATATCCCAAATAACGCAATGAATCAAGAAACATACTCATATTCCCACCTCCTTAAAATACTATCATCATATACACGATTGTAATTGCAAGCGCAACCACTGCCCACAGGGCGTAGTCGTTCACAACGCCGCTGTGCAGCTCGTGCATAAAGCTGAAATAACGTCTCCAGTTGTGCTTAAAGCCCCAGAACATATCCTCGCCGCCGACCTGAGAATATACGCTCTTTTCACCGCCGAAGAAAGTGTCGTACTTGGTCTCCACGGTGTCAAGCTGTTGGCTGACTCTGTCGTATTTTCCTGCAACGGCAGCAATAGTAATTGCAAGCAGCACAATCAGCATAAGGCACAGCCATGCCACAGGGCTCCAGCATCCAACCTCAGCAAAGGTAATATTGGGTGCGGCAGGAGGAACAGCCATAACACTTTCTGCATATCCTGCGCCCATCATGGAGTTTATGTAATCGCCCACATTAAACACGGCTCTTGCGGCTGGCTCGGTAAGATATGTGGTCACAAGCCTGGGGAACAGACCTGTAACAACACAGAGAACCGCAAATATACCCATTGCAAAGCGCATACCAAAGGGCACTTCCTTTGTGTTTTCAAGCTCTTTAGGCAGCTGTCCGAAGAACACGGACTGAGTGACCTTAACAAAGGAAGCAAGCGTCAACACACTTGTAATCAAAGCAATAATAGTTACCAGCAGATAGCCTATATTGCCGCTTTCCACGGCTTTAAGGTATGTAGCCTGATATATTGACCATTTGGATACAAACCCGTTAAAAGGCGGAATACCGGAAATGGATGCAGCACCTATAAGAAACAGCACCGTGGTATGGGGCATTTTCTTTGAAAGTCCGCCCAGTCTGTTAAGGTCTGTTGTGCCGGTCTCATGCAGCACTGCACCGGCAGCAAGGAACAGCAGCCCCTTAAAAAGGGTGTGGTTCATGGCATGGTACAGACCGGCAGAAATTCCCATTGCGGTGCAGAGTCCTGCCGCCGTAAGCACATAACCTATCTGCGAGATAGAGTGGAAGGCAAGCAGTCTCTTAAAGTCATGCTGTGCAAGGGCCATTGTCACGCATACGAACATTGACAAAGAGCCTACGAACACGAGCAGGAACTGAATGGGGCCAAGGCCCATGCTCTGGAACAGGAAGTAGGAAATTCTTATAATTCCGTAAAGTCCGGACTTGGTGAGCACGCCGGAAATAAGCACGGAAATGGAGGCAGGAGCTGCGCCGTGGGCATCGGCTGCCAGAGGGTGGAAAGGCACAACGAAGGATTTCGTGGCATAACCGACAAGGAGCAGCGCATATGCAAGCTTTGTGGCAGTGTTCATGTTGCCGGGGATCAAAGCGGAAAGCTGTGCAAAGTTCAGGGTGTGGGTCTGAGCATACAGCATAACGGTACCTACCAATATGCAGGTAGAGCCCATACTGCCCACTATAAGATACTTGAAGGCAGCTTCAAGGGCACCGTTCGCCTTGTTTCTGAACGCAGTCAGGGCAACGGCCGCAAAGGTAAGGATCTCCACCATGATGAACATATTGAAAAGGTCACCGGAGAGTACCAGACCCATAACACCGCCGGAAAGCATGAGGAAGAGAGTGTAATATTCTCTTACATTGTCGTCATGCTCCATGTATTTGAAGGAATAAATGCACGCCACGAAAACGGCTACAGCAACCAGCAGACCGAAAAACAGGCTCAGTGCGTCAACTTCAAGAGAAATACCTATGGCATAACCGCCCACAGGAGTTCTGTTTCCCATCCAGTAGGCTATTATTTCCCCGTTTACCATCACTCTTTTTATAAGGGATGACAGCATAACGAGAGGTGCGGAAACGGCCAGAAAAGCCAGTATCTTTCTAACCGTTTTGTTTCCGCCGAACATAACTATAAGAAATGCGCCCAGAAAGAAGGACATTATGGACATGACGGGCAGATGCTGATACATTGCTACACTCATCCTCTTAGCCTCCTTATCTCTCTGGTGTCAACGGTACCGTAGGCCTCATCTATCTTAATAACAAGCGACAGAGACATTGCGGTAACGCAGGCGCCGATAACTATACTTGTAAGGGTAAGAGCCTGCGGTATGGGGTCAACGAAAAATGTGGACGGTGTAAGTTCATTCCATGTGAAGATAGGAGCAGTACCGCCCGGCTTAAAGCCTATGCTGACTATGAGAAGGTTTACTCCGTAGTCGGCAATTCCAAGTCCCATAACCGTCTTAACAAGATTGTGCTTTGTAATGATGGTATAAAAGCCCAATGCAATCAGGAAGAAAGCCACGAAATAATTCATCATTATCATTTCTTTCACCTCATTCCTGAAAGTCAACATCCTGAGCAACAAGCAGGC
This sequence comes from Candidatus Limivicinus sp., assembly GCA_029264685.1. GTDB lineage: Bacteria > Bacillota > Clostridia > Oscillospirales > Oscillospiraceae > Limivicinus. Next base: position 14,370 of record JARHZW010000007.1, on the reverse strand, counting down.
CCAGCATGGACAGAACAAGAGCGGTAACACCTGATAAAACGTTAAGCCCTACCGCTTCATCCATAAGAGAAATAGTTCCGGAAGAAATAAGATCTCCTATATTTCCGTTGAGGTACAGAACATTCTGGCAGAAGCTTGCGCCGGCGCAGACTCCAACAAAAGCCAGAGCAATGTACATAGTAACGGCAAAGCCCTCTACTCTTCGCATAAGAGTGGGGTGCATAACTTTTTCCGTTATCTCATAGCCGTGTCCCAGATATATAAGCACTATTGCGGCAACCATAAGCACACCGCCCTGAAAGCCGCCGCCGGGAGACAGATGCCCGTGAAGGATAACATAAAAAATATAAACCAGAGCAAGAGGAAGAATCATATCGCAGCCGCAGCGCTGTATAATTCTTTTGACCTGAATATTTTCATTTTTCATTGTTCTCTTCCTCCTTTTTCTTATCGTCTTTTGTAAAAAGGATAACGGTAGCACCGGCAACGGCGGTTATAAGGATAAATGCCTCGCCCATGGTATCGTAACCTCTGAAGTCAAAAACGATGGAGGTAACATCGTTTACGGCATGGGTTTTTGCAAGGTTCTGCTGAACTATAGCCCCTGCCGCGCCGTCCACCTGACTGTCGTCATAGCTTTCCGGATCCTGATACAGCTCATAGACAGAAACTGCCGCCTCGTCGCCTGAATAAGTATAGGGCATATTGCTCATTGTAGCAGCGGCATAAAAACCCGCCACTACGAATATGCCAAGGCAGAGCCAAGTAAGAGTTTTTTTCATTTATCGTCGCCTCCCCGTATTTTTTTGAGAGCCACAATGAAGATCAGCGGGCTGAGAGCAGCGCCTACGGCAGCCTCGGAAATGGCAACGTCGGGAGCATGGAGAACAAGAAATTCCGCAGCTGCAAATACTCCGGTAAGTCCCAGCGCAATTACAGACGACAGCAGCTTTTCAAAATGGCAGGCCATAACCGCCGAAACCACAAGTCCCGCAAGTATCAGCACATTGAGGACAACTATAAGATTACTCATCGAAATCCCTCCTTAAATCATCCACTTCCATTTTCTTCTCAGGGCGGATTCCGTGCTGATAGGCACCCTTTGCGATAGCATGGGCACCAACAGGGTTTGTGACAAAGATCAAAGCCGCAATTACCACTACCTTAACAGCAGTAGCGGGATGGTGCATTACAAAGACCGCATAAAGGAGAGCACCCAGACACACTCCGAACACGCCCGCAGTGGTTATGCAGGTGCTGGCCTGCATACGGCAGTATGTATCCGGCATTTTAATTATACCGATAACTCCGGCCAGGGCAAAAAACAGCCCTACGCCTATGCAGAGATCAATGATTATTCTCAGAGCTGTCATGTTTCTTTACCCACCTTCCTCTGTCAAGATAGCGTCCTACAAGCATGGTATTTATAATGCCGAGCATGGCGCTTATAATTGAAACATCCAGATATATTCCTCTTCCGCTGTACAGTGAAAACAGCATCATAGCGCAGGAGATCATAATATCCGCAGCGTCAGAAGCCACAATTCTGTCAGCAGCATTGGGGCCTTTAATAAGTCTGTACAGATTTACTACGGCAAACGCCAGAAACAAAATGGCAAAAATCAGAAATTCAATCATGGCCATACCCTCCCGACCCATTTTTCAAGAACGCCTTTTATCTCGTCTCCGGCTTCCTTGCCGCTGGGCTTTGTAACATCTATCCAGTGGACATAGAAATAAGTCTGTTCCTCTTCTTCTGTAATCTCCATGGTGATTGTTCCGGGAGTAAGGGTTATGGAGTTTGCAAGATTTGCAAGACCGTAATCCGATTTAAGCCCCACAGGAATCTTCACGATTCCTGGATTTACCTTTTTGCAGCCGCCGTAGCAGCGCTTTGCCATATCCCAGTTGGCTTTAAAAAGTTCAATGATAAAAATAACCAGACTGTAATAGAGAGAGACGAAAATTTTAAGCGGGCTTCCGAAGCCTGTTCCGTCATTGTGAACAAAGAAGCGGGATGAAAACAGCGCCACCGCTACGCACACCACTGCTCCGGCGGTAAGCTCCTGGGGTTCTGTGCTCCATGTAAGAAATATCCAAAATAAGTAAGAAATTGCAAAAGTTATCAAGAATGACGGGAATTTGGTTTTCTTCATTTTTTGATTTTGCAAGAGTGAACCTCTCCTTTCATAGGGCGGCAGTTGCCGACCCTGTTTTTCTATTCAACTTTCAGTTGCTCGACAAAAAATTCCCTGCCTGAAAGCATTTTTATGCCGTAGCTGCCGCAGCTTGGACAGCAGGCTTTTTTTCTGTCAACCGCTCCCTCGTAGCCGCATTCCGGGCATTTGAAGCTTGCCGGAACAAGGCTGACCGTAAGGCGGGCATCCTGAGCAGGTGTGCCGGCAGCAGCAACGGGAAAGAATTCCAGTAAGCACTGGGTGACTATTCCCGAATACTCGCCCACCTTCAGCTCTATCTCAAGCACCCGCTCAAATTTTTTCTCTTCAGCCTCGGAATTTACAATGTCGATAATTCCCTTGCATAATGCCAGCTCGTGCATATTTATCTATCCAGACAGCTGAAGCAGGGATCTATGCTGGCAATAATAAGTCCTGCGTCCGCAACAGTGTTTCCTCTGAGCATAAAAGGCACTGTGGGCGTATTTTTAAAGCTGGGGACATGGATGCTGACTCTGTGGTTTTGCAGCTTGTTTGCACCCACCACCATGTGGCTGAGCTGACCTCTGGGTGCTTCATGGCGGCACACGATCTGGCCTTCTTTGATTTTTACCAGCTTGTTGCCGATGTTAATGGGTCCTTCAGGCAGATTATCCAGTGCCTGCTTTATGATTTTAATACTTTCAACACACTCAAGCGCTCTTACAACAACTCTTGCGAATACATCGCAGCTGTCGCACACAGGAACGTCAAATTCGAAATCATCGTAGCAGGAATAGGGGGAATCACGTCGCACATCCACGTTTACCCCTGACGCTCTGGCATGAGGGCCCACGGCACCCATTCGGATTGCATCGGCAGTGGGCAGAACGCCTACACCTTTTGTTCTCATTGCTATAGTTTTATCCGTAAGAACTATCTCAACCATTCTGTTCAAAGATTCAAGCAGCTTGTCACAGTCGGAAATAATATCCCGTCTAAGCTCGTCGCTTATATCCCGTCTTGAGCCGCCGATAGTGACCATGGCATAGTTTACACGGTTTCCGCTGAGTCTCTCAAGCAGGCTCATAATCAGCTCTCTCACATCCCATATGTGCATGAACATACTGTCATGGCCTATAATGTGGCAGGCAATGCCCATCCACAGCATATGGGAGTGAAGTCTCTCAAGCTCTGCCGTAATAACTCTTATATACTGGCCTCTTTTCGGCACTTCAATTTCGTTTAGTCCCTCCACACACATTGCATAGGTGAAGGCGTGGGAGTGGGAGCAGATACCGCAGACCCGTTCAACCAGAACAAGGGTCTGAATGGCGTTTCTCTCGGTTGCAAGCTTTTCAATTCCACGGTGGTTATAGCCTACAAAAACCTCTGCATCCTTGATAATTTCTCCCTCGGTGTACAATTTTGCGTGAATAGGCTCCTCTAGAGCGGGATGGTAAGGGCCGACAGGTACGATATAGCTCATCTTATACCTCCTCCTTTATGTTTCTTTTTCTCAGCTCTGCAAGAGGTATTACCATAATCTGACCCTTGCCCTGAGTTTCCAGCATATCCTCCGGCAGGAAAAGACGCTGTGAAACATCAAGCCCTTCAAATTCGATCCCGAAAATCTCGTTCAGCTCTCTTTCGGGCCAGGTAGCCGCCGTGTCATAGATTTCTCCCACGGACGGCAGGCTGTTCTCTCCTATAACATGGTACGACTCCACCGCCGGATCAACCGCATAGTCCCACGAAACATCCATTTTACCCTCGTTGTTGATGAATGCGTGAATCATAAGCAAAGCATTTCCGGCTTTTCTCATCCGCTCCGCAGTCGGTACTATCTGGTCTTTCTCGATTACAATCTTCTTGTACTCCTGCATTCATTTCACCTCTCATGCTGTAATTTAACAAATTCTCGGAAGCTGTGCTCCCGTGAGTTTCTGAAGAATTCTTGCCCCGCCAAAAGCTGTTTTCATAGTAAGCTTTCCGGGGTATCCGGCCGTCACACGGCCTATAAGCGCCGCATCCTTTCCTTCAGGAAATTCCTGCATGGCTTTTATCACTTTGTCTGCATTTTCCTCCGGCACTACCGCAATGAGCTTTCCCTCGTTTGCACAGTACAGCGGGTCAAGCCCAAGCATATCGCAGGCTGCCCTGACGGCAGGATTTACGGGAATCAGACCATCCTCTATCTCTATTCCCAGCTCTCTGCCCTCTGTAAATTCGTTCAGAGTTGTGGCAAGGCCGCCCCTTGTGGGGTCACGGAGCACTCTTATTCCGGCGTCAAGAGACAGTATTTTATCGGCCATACGGTTTAAGGCTGCACAGTCTGACTTAATATCGCCCTGCATCATGCCGCTTCTGGCAAGCATAACCGCAGTGCCGTGGTCCCCCACTGTTCCGGAAACTATAACCGCATCTCCCTCTTTGATGTTTTCAGGGCCGAGACCGGGATGCTTCAAAAAGCCTATGCCTGCGGTGTTAATATAAATCCCGTCTCCACGGCCCTTTTCCACAACCTTTGTGTCGCCCGTTACAACCTGAACTCCTGCTTCCTGAGCCGCTTTTCTGATAGAGTCGATTACTCTTTGAAGCTCACTGAGCCTGAAGCCCTCTTCTATTATAAAGGCACAGCTGAGATATTTGGGAATTCCGCCGCACATTGCAATGTCGTTCACCGTTCCGCAGACGGAAAGCTTTCCTATGTCTCCTCCCGGGAAAAACAGCGGATCTACAACGAAGCTGTCCGTTGAAAAACAAAGCTTTTCGCTGCCGTTTACAACCGCACCGTCTCCGAGCGCCCTGAGTGCAGGGTTATCAAGCTGCGGAACTATCATTTCTTCAATCAGGCGTGAGGTTTTTTTGCCTCCGCTGCCGTAATCAAGCGTAATTATTTCTTCCATTTATACTCCCTGATACTTATATGAAGCTGCACAGGCTCCCTCCGACGACACCATACACGGCCCCACAGGGTCCTCCGGTGTACAGCGTTTTCCGAACATCGGGCAGTCACAGGGGTTTAAACGCCCCGTGATTACTTCTCCGCAGCGGCAGGCTGTGGGTTTAGGTTCCGAGGGCGTAAGGTCAAACCGCTTTTCTGCGTCAAACTCCCCCAGTTCCTCTCTGAAGCCCAGACCGCTCATGGGAATAAGTCCCAGCCCCCTCCATATATCGTTCCTCTTTACAAAACATTCATTTAATATTTTTTCTGCCAGAGCATTTCCGCTCTTTGAAACCGCCCGCTCATATTCATTCTGAACCTGCGCCTTGCCCTCCGCTATCTGCTTTAGCAGAAGATATATTGACAAAAGAATATCCTCCGGCTCAAAGCCGCTTATAACCGCCGGAATTCCAAGCTCCTCCGGCAGAAAGCGAAAACCTTTTTCGCCTATTATGCTTCCCACATGACCGGGGCAGAGAAAGCCCTGAACATTAAAGCCATCCATTGCCTTCAAAGCCCTGAGCGCCGGTTCCACGGTTTTCAGCATGGAGAAAACGGAAAAGTTTTTTATTCCCCGCTCCTTTGCTGTCAAAACCGCTGCCGCAGTTCCCGGAGCGGTGGTTTCAAAGCCTACCCCCAGAAACACAACCTGTTTATCGGGATTATTTTCCGCAAAATCCACCGCATCCACCGGAGAATACACTATCAGAATTTTCGCCCCCAGCGCTCTGCGCCTTTGCAGGCTGTCCCTCGGGCTTGAGCCGGGAACACGAACCATGTCTCCGTATGTGGCAATGACCACATCTTTTTCCATTGCCAGCTCCAGAATTTTATCTATCACCTCTGCCGGTGTTACGCACACGGGGCAGCCCGGACCGCTTAGAAGTTTTACATTTTTCGGCAGAACGGTCTTTATTCCCGCTTTAGCGATAGCCATTGTATGAGTTCCGCAGACCTCCATTATATTGACCTGACCCAAGGGCAGCGCCTCTATGGCTCTCAATATCCTTTGGGCATTGAATTCAGAGGACATCTTTAACTTCCTCCCATGCCGCAATATCCTCAAGAGCCTGTTTTTCCGGCAGGCGCTCAATGGCAAAGCCTGCATGAACTATCACATAGTCCCCGATTTCAGGTTTTGGAATAAAGTCCAGTCTCATGTTCCGCTTCATCCCCATTGCTTCTCCCACAGCCTCTTTGCCGTTGATTTCGCATATTCTAAGTGGTATAGCAAGACACATTTTATTTTCCCTCTTATTTAATAATAGCCTTTTGAGCCGCCATAAGCTGTCCCAGAGAAATTCCCTCATCGTTGCATGACACCCGACGGTGGCAATACACCTGAAAGCCCTCGTTTTTCAGGGCTTCGGGCAGTCTGTTCATAATATACATATTCTGGAAACTGCCTCCGGACAAAACGACAGAATTTATTCCCGTTTTCTCTCTTGCCATTTTGCACATTTCAGTTCCCATTTTAATTAAGGTGTTCATAAAACGGGCGGAAATTATTCCGATTTCCGTGCCGCTTTCTTTTTCTTTTACCATCTGTCCTATCATTGGCCGCCAGTCAAATCTCACGGGCTCAGCGCCGTAAAATTCTACGGTGTATGCGCCCTCCTCATCTCCTGCGGCGGCTTCAAGGAGCACTGCCCCCTGACCTTCATATGAAGTCTCGCTTTTTATCCCCAGTATGGCGGCTGCTCCGTCAAAAAGCCGTCCCATTCCCGATGATTTGGGACAGTTAAAGTTTGCCGTGAGCATACTGTCTATAACAGCAGAGTTTTTATAATCATTATATGGGCAGGAGGACTGCCTGAGAATACTTATTGCGGTCCTGTAAATTTCCTTCGCCGCCTTATCACCGCCGGGAAGCGGAATTTCCCTGATACTTCCGAAGCGGTCAAAGCCGTCATAGTCTCCAATAAGGCATTCTCCGCCCCAAACGGTTCCGTCCGTTCCGTAGCCGGTGCCGTCCCATATAAGACCTATAACACTTTCATTCAGGTTATTGTCCGCCATGCAAGAGCACATATGGGCATGATGATGCTGCACCTTGACGAGAGGGACTTGTAGCTCCCTGCTTTTTTCCTCCGCATAAACAGTGGACATATAATCCGGATGTAAATCGCAGGCAATGCACACAGGCTCTATGTCAAAAAGCCTTTTGAAATGCTCTATCTGCTGCTGATAATTTTCCAGAGTTTCCATGTTTTTAAGGTCGCCTATATGCTGGCTGGGAAAAGCATAATCCCCTTTTGAAAGGCAGAAGCTGGCCTTCTGCTCTGCTCCGCAGGCAAGGATCTGTTCCCTGCATTCCGCAACCTTGACAGGAAAAGGCACATAGCCTCTCGAACGCCTTGCAAAGTATTCTCCGCCGTTTCGCACCCAGCAGAGGGAATCGTCACATCTGGTCTGTATTTCCCTGTTGTTAAGCAGAAATCCGTCAGCTATACCGTGAAGCTTTTCCAGTGCCTCATCGTTTTTATACATTATCGGTGTATCTGAAAGATTTGCCGAGGTCATAATCAGCATATCAATGTCATCTCCGAAAAGAAGACAGTGAAGAGGCGTATAGGGAAGCATAACTCCCATATAGTTGTTCTCGCTCACATATGAAAAACCTTTCTCCCGCTTTCTGAGGAGAACTATCGGTTTTCTGAACCCTGTGAGTATTTTTTCCTCGTCCGCAGACACATAACAGAGTTTTTTAACGCACTCTATGTCTCTGCACATAACAGCAAAAGGCTTTTCGTCTCTCTGTTTCCTGTGCCGCAGCTCCATAGCTGTTTTTTCATCGTCGCAGGCACAGGCAAGGTGCATACCGCCGAGGCCTTTTATTGCCACAATTTTTCCCGATTTCAAATATTGCCGTGCCGTTTCAATCGGTTCTTCCGGAAGCTCGTTTCCCTCTCCGTCTGTGAAGAACACCTTCGGACCGCATTCTCCGCAGCAGTCCGGCTGAGCATGATAACGGCGGTTTTCAATGTCGTGATACTCCATGCTGCAATTTTTGCACATAGGAAAATCACTCATAGATGTTTTGGCCCTGTCATACGGTATATCTTTTATAATAGTAAATCTTGGGCCGCAGTTCGTACAATTTATAAACGGATACTTATATCGCCTGTCTTTTTTATCCCGAAGCTCACGCAGACAGTCATCGCATATGCCGATATCCGGAGAAATCAAAGTGTTTCTGAATTGCTCCGTTTTGCTTTCAAGTATCTTAAAGTCTTTAAAGTTTTCCAGTTCACCGCTGAATCCGGTTTCTATTTTTTCAATAAGGGCAAGCTTAGGTGCTTTTTCCGGAATATCGGCCGCAAAAGCTCTGATTTCCTGTTCCCGACCCTCAAGCTCCAGCTCCACTCCGGACGAAGTATTTTTTATATATCCCCGAAGTCCGTATTCCTTTACAAGCTTGTGAATAAAGGGTCTGAATCCCACGCCCTGCACTATGCCCTGAATTTCAATGTGTGCTCGTATCATAAGCTCTGAAAACCTCACATCTTTGCAGCTTTGGTCAGGACAAAGCACATATAAAAATCTGCCATAGCCTTTCTTAATTTTTTCTGATTTAATTTATATTTTATTATACTTCCAGCAAGTTTTATATGCAAGGATAGTAAATAACTTAACAAATTTTTGCACTTTTACTTGATTGTACAACAAGGCTTGCCCCCTCCTGAGCTATTTTACAGGCCGAACCCGCCGCAGTTGTGTTATGTTTCTGCTAAAAAAGGCAGAGAAAAAAATCTCTGCCTTTTTTATGATTTATTTTTTATGCAGTTTTTTTATTTGCTTCATGTCTCAGCCTTTGTTCTGAGCTTTTTTTGCCCCTGTAAGAGCTACGATAAACCCAATCACCATAACCGCAAGAGCAATTCCGAAGCACACCGGTTTTACTACCGCCATGGTCTCCGCCGTGGCAAAGAAGTCCGTCATCTGACCTGCAAACACAAGGCACATAATCAGCGGAACCACAAATTTAATTGAGAACTTAAAAAAGGCATCAAACACTTTAGAGCTGTTGCCGTTGTGTACCTCCGCAAGCACTCTGTCAGGTTTCAGTTCCCATCCGATCATAAGGCTCATAAGCATTGCACCCACAGGCATTGCAATGCCCTCAGACCAGCAGTCCATAAAGTCAAGCCAGCAATCGTTCCACATGGCAACACCGAAAGCTTTCTGTCCCGGTACCCAAATACCGTTGGAACCCAAACCGTCCACCGCCACAAGCAGTGCCTCAACAGTCATCGCCGCAGACACTATAATAACGACTTTTTTGCGGTTTACTGCTTTTCCTTTTGAATGGGCTCTGTCAATAAAGTATGCAGAGACCACCTCCATAAGTGAAATTGCGGACGAAATGGCTGCCAGCAAAACAAGAGCATAGAATATTACTCCGAAGAGAGGGCCTGCAGCTCCCATATTTGAGAAAACATCCTGAAGGGTCACAAACAGAAGCTTTGGTCCTCCTAAAGCTATCTCATTTGGCGCAAGACCGTTTGAAAGTCCGTTTGCAACGGCGGCAGGAATAACCGCAAGACCTGCCATAAGGGCAACTATGCTGTCAGCCACTACAATGACTGCCGAATTTTTTACAAGATTTTCCTTTTTATCAAGATACGAGCCATAAGTCACCATTGCGCCCATGGCAAGGGACAGAGAGAAAAACATCTGTCCGCCCGCAGTTGCAAGAACGGACGCAAAGCCCGGAGCTTCGTCAATAAAACCCGCTTTAACTGCATATCCGGGAACGAACATAAATTTCAGTCCTTCTTCCGCACCATCAAGAGTCACAGCTCTTATTATAACAACCACAAGCATGAAGAACAGGGCAGGCATTCCCACTTTGTTGAACTTCTCTATGCCTGCGTCTACCCCGCTCTTAACGACCAGCATACACACTACCATGAACATCAGTGTAAACATGAAGCAGCCAAAAGGATTTGTAAGCATGGCTCCGAAGGTAGCCGTACCGGTAATTGATGTGCCGAAAATTCCGCTCAGACCGAAGCCCAGCTCCGCCAGATTAAGCGCCATATACTGAATACAGTAGCCTCCCAGAACGGAATAGAAGCTCATGATTACAAAAGGAGCAAACAAGCCAAGCCAGCCTATCCATTTAAATCTGCCGCCCTCCTGCATATAAGCACCCACAACACCCTTGCCGGTTTTTCTGCCCAGAGAAAGCTCTGCAACCATTATTACCATACCAACAATTACAGCAAGCACTATATACACTGCAAGAAAGCTGAATCCACCGCTTCGGCCCATTTTATAGGGAAAGCCCCAGATATTTCCAAGACCTACGGCAGACCCTATTGCAGCCAGCAAAAATCCAATATTACTTCCCCATGAACTGCGTTTAACTTCCATGTTTTTCCCTCTTTTCTTTCATGTGGGTTTATTACCCTGCCGATTTATTGTGCTGAATTTAAGTATGTACCAAATTATAACATTAGTATTGCAATTTACAAAACGCTACATTATTATGTATGTAATTAGATTTTCTCATAGATAAGCTTTGGCTGGCAGGTGAAATAAATGGACACTAAAAAAATAGAGGCTCTTTTACTGGCCGTTGAAAAGGGCAGCCTCAGTTTAGCAGCGGAGCAGCTGGGCTATACTCAGTCCGGCCTCACCCATATGATGAATTCGCTTGAAGACGAGCTCGGAATAAAGCTGCTGGAAAGAAGCAAAAGCGGCGTTCGCCTTTCACCGGCCGGTCAGGCCCTTATGAAGGAGCTGAAAGCCCTTTCCTCCGCTTCTCTGGCCCTTGAGCGCAAGGCATCACGGCTTAGAGACGACAGCTTCTCCACTCTGCGCCTTGGTGCCTATTCCAGTGTGGTGCGGCACTGGATGCCCTCCGTACTGGCCGGATTTCGGGGAGAAAATCCCGACACTGAGGTTATGATGGATGCCGGAAGCATTACGGAAATTTACGCCCGTACAAAAGCCGATCTTTTGGACTGCGCCATTGTAAGCTATCAGGCAGATCTCATTCAAGGTCTGCGTTGGATTCCGCTGCGGGATGACAGGCTTGTAGCGATTCTCCCGAAAAGCTACAGCTCAAACGAAGATGTTTTTCCGGTCGTAAATTTTTCCGGCCTTGAATTCATCATGCCCTCCGCCTGCTTTGACAAGGACATAAATCCTGTTTTCAATATGTGTTCAGAAAAAGTAAGTCCCAGAATCAGTTATTCAAATCTTGATGACGCAGCCATAGTCTCCATGGTCTCTCACGGTCTTGGGGTCAGCATTTTGTCGGAGCTGGTTATGCAGGATATGAAAGCGGCAGTACAGGTCCTCCCTTTGGCTCCCTCTGCCAGCCGCAGTCTGGGAATAATTGTAAGCGAGGAAAAGCTCGGCAGTCCCAGCATAGCGCAGTTTATAAAATGTACTCAGCAGGTAATAGAATCCATGTACAGCGAAAAATAAGAAGCCCCGGCTCTGTCAGCTTTTTTGACAGGGCCGAGGCTTCTGTTTTTTCATTGGAGAGCAAACATAATATCTCCGCTTTTTGCATCAAGGGTATATTTATACGCACCGCCGAAGGTGTCAATTTCAATCTCGTACATACTGTCTCTGCCGCTGCGCTCAAATTCCACCTCTGCTTCAAGGATTTCATCCAGCGTTAATCCCGCATCTTTTCTTGCAATTTCAAGTGCCTCATTTTGCGATATATACAGCGCACTGCGGCTCTTTATTATAAATCCGCACACTGCAAGAACAGCAAGCAGCAGCGCCAGACCCTTCATTATAATATCTCTTCTGAAATACAGCATCATTTATCCCCCTTCACTGTTTGTGATTTTATTATATTCGCAGATATTAAGAAAAGTATTAAGAGCTTTCTTATTTTTTTCAGATATTATCAAATCAGAAAGGAGCTGAAGCGATGAGAATACTGGTAACAGAGGACGAAACGCATCTCAACCGCATAATTTCAGAAGCTTTGGAGGATGAGGGCTGGAGTGTGGACAGCTGCTACAACGGTGTCGAGGCTTTGGATTATGCTCTCTCCGCCGACTACGACCTTATAATTCTGGACATCATGATGCCAAAGATGGACGGACTGCAAATGCTGCGGGAGCTTCGCAAAACAGGAGACAGTACCCCTGTGCTTTTTCTCACTGCCCGTGACGGGCTTGAGGACAGAGTTGAAGGTCTGGAAAGCGGCGGCGACTACTATCTGGTAAAGCCTTTCGAATTTTCCGAGCTCATGGCCGTTGTCCGGGCGTTGACAAGAAAATACACCGGAAACCGCTCCAACATTTTTACTGTTGAAGATTTAACTCTTGATATTTCAGCTCACATTGTCACAAGAGCCGGAAAAAATATTGAGCTAAGTTCAAGGGAATTTGCCCTGCTTGAATATCTGGTCAGAAACCGTGGAATAGTTTTATCCCGAGAAATGATAGAAAACAACCTTTGGAACTATGACTACGAAGGCGGCACCAACGTGGTGGACGTTTATATGGGCTACCTGCGTAAAAAAATGGATGCAGGCTTTGAGAAAAAGCTTATCCACACTGTCTGGGGTAAAGGCTGGGTCATAAGGTGAGGTGTATATAAATTGTCTATAAAATTGCGCACAAGCTTATGGTTCACCCTTATGGTCCTGCTTCTGTCGGTTATGATACTTGTATTTGTGCTTGTGATAAACGGCGCCTCCATAACGGGAGACCCTACGGAGAGGCTGGTGAAAGTTGTCACAGGAAATGTAGATGATGTGGAATTTGACAACGGGAAATTTGACTGGGATGATCTGGATCTGTACAAAAACGGCGTAAGCTGTATTATATACAACCAATCCGGTCAATTTTTAAAAGGTGCCAAGCTGGCCGGAATAGATTTGTCCCCCTTTCCTCTTTCAGACGGTCTGGTGAGAAGGACTGTTTTCCACGGTCACAACTACCTTATGTACGATGTATATGTGGACATGGATATAAGCGGAATATGGATAAGAGGGCTTGTAAAGGAAACCTGGGACTCCGGCCTTATGGACACCATTATAATCCTTACCTGCATCCTGCTGCCATGTATTCTGGTGCTTGCCTTCGGCGGCGGCTGGCTCATATCATGGGGTGCGTTCAGGCCCATGAACAAAATCCTTGCTGCTGCGGACTCCATTTCCGGCGGCGGAGATTTAAGTCAGCGCATAAACCTCAAGCGTGGTCCCAAAGAAATGCGGCGGCTTGGCAGGAGCTTTGACGCCATGTTTGCAAGGCTTGAAAAATCTTTTGAAGCCGAGCGGCAGTTTACCTCCGATGCTTCCCACGAACTTAGGACCCCCGTCACCGTTATTCTCGCCCAGTGTGACAGAGCAATACGCAAGGACAAAACGCCTGAGGATTTTATAAATTCAATAAACATCATTCAGGAGCAGGCAAGAGGAATATCTGAGCTGGTGCAAAGTCTTTTAGGCATTACAAGGCTTCAGCACGGCACAGACAGATACGAGCTGAAAAAAGGCAATCTGAGTCAGTTCTGTCTTGTGTGTGCAGCGGAATTCATGCCGGAAAACCGCCGTGGGATTGAGCTGAAGTACGATATTGAGGATAACCTTGAAACAAATTTCAACCCTGCGCTTATGCAGAGGCTCATAATCAATCTTTTGCAGAACGGATATAAATACGGAAAAGAAGGCGGCTATATAATCCTGTCTCTCAAGAAAGAGGGACGCAAGCTCAGGCTTTCCGTTAAGGACAACGGGATTGGTATCGCCCCTGAAAATATGGACAAAATCTGGCAGCGTTTCTGGCAGGCCGATCCTGCACGAAACGAAAGCGGCAGCTCCGGTCTGGGGCTGTCCATGGTTAAGGAAATCGTGGAGTTCCACGGCGGAACAATAGAGGTCGAAAGCGAGCCTGACAAAGGCAGCGAATTTATCATTCGGCTATAGAAAAAGCAGGCTGTACAACCTATGTACAGCCTGTTTTTTACTTTCGTTTTTTCCGCACTATCGTTATCAGCGGAGGGTATATATCGCCGGAATATGCCACAATCGCACCGGCTATAAGAAACAGTGAGATTGAGCGGAAATCCTGATACACGAACATTGAAGTCTCAAGCAAATTATATATAAAGTACCCCGGCAGGAACAGCACCAGACACTTTACGGCAAGATCCGCCTTTTCACTTTCGCTGAAAAATAGTCTCAAGCCGTGTATAGCCAGCAAAACCGTAAACACAATCATCAGCAGAAAACCGGGAATACCTGTCAGATGCAGAACCTGCAAATATGAGTTATGCATATGGGCA